>CAKSEM010000089.1 GCA_934446485.1 uncultured Eubacteriales bacterium
AGTATACACCATCCGCCGCGGCTCTGTCAAGTGGGCAGATGGTATATTCCCATAAACTTAATATGAATTTTTGCACGTGCAGTGTTTTTAAAGCTGTTACTTGCGGCGGCGTCTCAAAATTAGCAGAGCTGCTCCGACGGCTCCGAGTGCAAGACCGGCAAGACCAACGCGGCGTGCGCGATGCCCGGGCGCCCGCTGGCGCACCTCGCGGCGAACGTTCGAGTAGAGCCAGTTTATGTTCGAAATATCGGAATATACCGTATCCCATATGTCATGATATCCGTTCTCATACTCCGTATACCGTATTCTGCCGCGTCCGCATGCCCTTATCGCCTCATACATTTCGCGCGAGCCCTCGGTCGGAACTGCGCCGTCGAGAAGGCCGTGGAACGTTCTGATGGGAATTTCGGAGAGCGTTTTGGCAGCGGCAGGGTCGCCTCCGCCGCAGACTGGCATACCCGCCGCGAAGAGCGACGGATGGCGCATCATGAGATCCCAAGTGCCGAATCCGCCCATGGAAAGCCCCGTCACATAGATTCTGGATCTGTCCACGTTGTAGTCGCGTATTACCGAACGCAAAATCTCGAGAACCGCCTGACACTCACGGGATTCGGTAACGTCACAGACGGAATAGTTTCCGCGCTCCCACGGAGTATAGACCCACTGACGGTTCTCGGGGCACTGCGGAGCAATTATGATGGAATTGTATGCGGGAGACTCAGGATCGTCAAATACGTGCGGAAGTGCAACGCGCACCTGTGCCGTATTGTCATCTCCGCGCTCTCCCGCACCGTGCAGGAATATCATAACGGGATAGAGCACTCCGCAGTCATAGTCGCGCGGAATAAACAGACGGTACGGCATACTGTAGCCGTCCGACGAGGTCAATACCTCGATGCTGAAGTCCCTCTCCGGCACGACCGTGCCGCGCCCCATAGAATCTGACATTTTCAAAACCCTTACCTTCTTTCCACCTGCGCAGTGCCGCTGTGCGGCACTGCGCAGAATAATTTATACTTTTAAGAGCCTCACGGCAGACATCGAGATCACAAAATGTGTCGACTTCCGTCCTCGGCAAATCGGTTAAGCCGCTCCGCTGCGGCAAGTGCGGTCTCTCTCGAGCCCAGCCCGGAAAAGCGCATATATCCTTCTCCGCACTCTCCGAATCCCGCTCCGGGAGTCGAAACGATTCCGTATTCGTGCAGAAGGAGATCAAAGAATTCCCACGAACCGTACCCATCGGGGCACTCCGCCCAGACGTACGGAGATGAGGTACCTCCGACGTGCGAAATCCCGCAGCGTGACAGTGCTTCCGATATGATCCTCGCGTTCTCAAGGTAATACCGAACCTGAGACATACATTCGGCACGCCCGGTGTCCGAGAGAGCAGCTTCAGCGGCACGCTGAATAATATACGGCGTACCGTTATACGTCGCATCACGCCATCTTTTCCAGACCGAGCGGAGGCTCACGCCGCCGCAGATAAGCGCTGACGGCACGATCGTCCAACCGCATCTCATCCCGGTAAATCCCGCGCATTTCGAAAGGCTCTGCACCTCAACGGCACACATCTCGGCTTCCTCGATCTCGTATACCGAATGCGGAGAATCATCAGATATGAACGATTCATACGCCGCATCGTATATAATGATCGATCCCGTTTCAAGCGCGAACCCGACCCATGCCGAAAGCCCGCTTTGGTCATATGCCGCGCCCGTCGGATTTGCGGGTGAGCATAAATATATGATGTACCCGTCACGGTCAAGCATATCGGGCAGCGGGAGGTACCCGTTTTCCGAATCTGCACGAACATATTTGATCTGTCGTCCCGCCCACAGATTTACCTCGGCGTAAACGGGATATGACGGCTCGGTCAGCACGACAGCAGCATTGCCGAACAACTCCGAGAGCGCAGCAAGGTCGCTCTTCGCACCGTCCGATATGAATATCTCCTCCTGTGATATGTTCACGCCGAGTGATGAGTACTTCTCCGCCACGGCACACCTCAGAAAGCCGTATCCCTCCGATGGTGCGTACCCGCGCTGACCGCAGACTGTCCCCATTTCGTGCGCTGCGTTCTCCGCCGCGCGGCACACACTGTCGCAGAGCGGCAATGTGACATCACCGATTCCGAGCTTCAGCAGGTTATGTGACGGTGACCCTGCAAGGTAAGATTCCACTCTGCGTGAAACCTCCGAAAAGAGATAGTCATTTCCGAGGCGGCTGCAGCCTTCGTTCGGTTCGATCCTCATAGGCACGCCTCCGAGGCATCCCCGATCGGGTACATTCCCTCATACACCGTTTCCACCGCACCCTCAAGCGTAAGTCCGAGAGATGCGTCGCATGTGACACGCATATCGCCGCCCGGCATCACGACGCGTGTCGTTGAGCATGGCCCGATATACCCGTTTATATGCGCAGCAGCGACTGCGGCACAAGCACCGCTGCCGCAAGAGCCGGTCTCGCCGCTGCCGCGTTCAAAGACGCGCACCTCAAGGCTGCCGTCCGAACGGAGATTTGCAAATTCAACATTCACACGATCCGGAAACATCGGATGCTGTTCAAGCTTTGCACCGACGCTGCCGCAGAGCAAAAGCTCATCCCGCGCGCAAAATATGACCGCGTGAGGATTCCCGACCGACAGCGCCGTAACAGAATATCTATCCCCGTCAATATCGACAGGTACATTCGTTACGGTCTCACCATGCCACACTGCGGGAATATCGGCCGGCACTCTCGATGCCCTGCCCATTTCTGCCGAAACAGAGATCACCTTGCCGCAGTCGGTTATGATCCTGACCCGTCTGACACCGCTCAGCGTTTCGATATCAAGCTCTCCGCCGCACCGTTTTCGGTCGTAAAAGTACCTTGCCGTCATGCGCAACGCATTTCCGCACGTCAAGCCCTCGCTGCCGTCCGCATTGTACATTCGCATTCCGACATCGGCGATCTCAGACGGCACGATGAGAACGATTCCGTCCGCACCGACCGACATCCGCCGCCTCGACATTGCAACCGCCAACGCCGACGGGTCGCCGATCGGAGTCTCCGTGCAGTCTATAACTATGTAGTCGTTGCCGGATGCCTGCATTTTTGTAAATTTTATCAAATCCATAGCTCCTCCGCGTCCTAACGCCGTCGGGAGAAGTTCTTCGGATGATAATATTATCCGATAGAACATAGCGTTTGTCAAGATAAAATCCGATAAATCTTCAACAAAAAACACGGACCTGTCGATCGGCGCTGCGACGCATAAAAAATTTATAATTGGCACTTGACAATCTCCCGTAAATTAATATATACTGATTTTGATATGTAAATTATTACGGCACAGCAGATACGGTATCTGTGCGATATTTTCGTCTGCCGATCGGAGGTACATTATGGGAAACGTCAACGATATCTACCGCTTTTCGGAGAGAACCGAGCGTCTGAGGCATGATATGGATGAACGGAGCGATCCGGTGAAGATCAGGTGCGGCAAATTTACACGTCCCGACGACGACGGTCTGACCCCGTTTGAGGATGTGTTTGAGAGGTATCCGAATGAGCCCTACATCATATGCCTGGCACACGCAATCGTTGAATCGTGGATGGTGACGGAGCCGATACTGTTCCCGAGAGATATGCTGATCGGTCATCCGCGACCGGATCGCAATCTGCACGAGCATTTCAGTTGGGGAATACAGTGTGCCTGCGCCCCCGAGGATATGTCTCCGCGCACACGTGCACTCGCCGACAAACTCTTTCCTCTCGGCTCAGAACACATGGACTCAGTCGGCAGAGAGCTGCTCGGCGATGAGGCATACGACGCCGCAAGGAACAGCGGACTCTGGTGGACCGGAGGTTATCAGGGGCACACAGTTCCAAGCTACGACAAGCTGCTCACGCTCGGAATCGGCGGAGTCGTCGCCCAGATAGATGAATACGACGGAAAGACCCCTGAAGCCGACACAAAGAAAAAAGAGTTTTACGAGGCTTGCCGCATAGTAATGCGCGGTTTTTCAAAGTGGATACTGATGAACGCAGATTTTGCTGCGGCACGTGCCGCGGCGGCGGCCGATCCGACGGAAGCCGCAGAGGACACTGCAATTGCAGAAAACTGCCGAAGAATAGCGTGGGATGCTCCCACCGACATGGCGGGTGCCGCACAGCTAACGTGGTTTTACTCTCTCTGGGACTGGAACGACTGTCTCGGCAGACTTGACCAGTACCTATACCGCTTCTATCGCGGACATGAGGATGATGACACTGTTGCCGCGCTCATGATGAAGTTTTGCGAACAGGGTGTCCACTGCGTCACGGTCGGCGGGCAGACTCCGTCCGGACAGGATGCAACGAATGAACTCTCGTATCTGACACTTCAGATACTGCGGGCAATGCACGAGATACACCCCCGAATGACGGTCAGAATACACAGTGAAACTCCGCCGGAGCTGCTCGATCTGGCTGTAACCATGTGGTCGGAGGGAATGTCCGACCCGACACTTGCCGGCGACGAGACCGTTATCGCAGCGCTCACCGGATACGGTGCCCGACTTGAAGATGCCCGCGACTACACGGTTCTCGGGTGTCAGGAAATAGAGATACCCGGCAAGAGCAATTTCGGCTGCGAGGACGGAAGCCTAAATCTTGCAAAGATCCTCGAATACACTCTGAATCACGGATGCGATCGTTTCAGCGGATGCCGCGTCGGTTTGGATCTCGGGGGAACGACCGATTACCGCACGTTTGATGAGCTCTGGACGGCATATACCGCCGAAGTGAAGTATTTCACTAAGATGTTCGTAGAACTGTGCAACCTCGGCGTAGACATCCGGGTTGCAAATGCAGCAAAGCTCGTAAAGTCGCCGCTCACCGAAGCATGCATAGAACGCGGACTGAATCTTGATGACGGCGGAGCAATATACAACTACGGTGTCGTTGAGACTGCCGGGCACAGTGCAGTCGCCGACTCTCTGTATGCTATGCGCCGTCTCGTATATGATGAAGGCAGAATCTCACTTGAGGAGCTCGAGGCTGCAATAGCCTCGGACTTTGAAGGGCATGAGGAGACACGCAGGATGCTTCTCGGTGTACCGAAGTTCGGGAACAACGACGAGGGTGCCGACGAAATGGCTCAGCGTGTGCTCGATATGTTCTGGAATGAGATCGGGCACTACACCTCGAGGCGCGGCGGTGTATTCACCGGAGCATGCTCGCTGCTTGAGGGCGGTATCACATACGGTGAGGCAACATGGGCTATGCCGGACGGCCGGCATACGGGAGCCCCGCTCGGCAATACGATCGGTCCGCGCACGGGCTCCGACCGAAACGGGCTGACCGCAATGCTCACCTCGGTTGCAAAGCTACCGCTGCGGCTCGGAGTCGGCGGATCGACCTGTAATGTGCTCATACCGACGACGCTCATATCGAACGATGAATCGCGCACGGTAATTGCATCGCTTATGAGGACATTTTTGAAAATGGGCGGGCAGCTTGCACAAATAACGACAGCAACGCTCGATGAAATGAAAGCCGCACAGGTACATCCCGAAGAGCACGAGGATCTGATAGTCCGCGTCGGAGGATTCAGTGCTAAATTCGTTCAGCTTGAACGTCGGACGCAGGATGAAATAATCGCAAGATATGCATAAAAAGATATCACGGGCAGCGTTTCCGCGCTGCCCGTGATATCTTTATCGTTTTATTCGCGAATTAATCGACTTACATCTGTATTCGGAGCTGTCTCCAGTTATTACTTTTCGCGCTGTAATAGAGTTTATTCTCAACTCTTGTTTTATTTCTCAGTGCAGCTGCCGGTCTGCGACAGCTTTATGGGTTAAGGTTAGTCTTTTCTTTCTTTTGCATCCTCGTTTAGTTGCTTATGCCGCATACTTCTCTTTGTCCGTATCTTTTGTTGCCGTATCTTTCATCCATGTATTCTCTTTTTCTCCGCAGCCGCACGGGAGAAAACGAAAGGAAAAGGAAAACATCGCGACTGCAATAAGAGGAAAGAAAAAATATAGCGTAACGGCTGCGAACCAAAGAATCGACATCACTCCCTCGTCACTGTGCGAACAACTTACGCTGTCCTCATACGCGGAGCGCTGAGGAGAGAAATCTCCGCCCCCATTGGCTCGGACATCTTGTGAGCGCTGCATCATAAGCTATATCGCAGCACCGCATTTCAGGTGCCGTACAGAGGCATCGGATAACCGATGCCGGGATGCAGCTTGACCGAGCCGGGGGAGGGGCAGCTTCCGGGGAGG
>CAKSEM010000090.1 GCA_934446485.1 uncultured Eubacteriales bacterium
TCTCAAGCTGTCGCTGAAACTCCTTCTCGCTTCCTGCATCCTCCACGGCTGAGTTCCGCTCCAGAACCGCAGAAGCCTTTATCTCATCACAGTTCCATTCGACCCCGAGCTCCCGCCCGAGCGAGCAGACGGTGTAGAGCTTTGAAAGATACAGCTTTATGCTGTCCGACAGCTCCCTCTCCGCGGTGTCCGCCTCGTCCGACTTCCACACATCAGCCCCGCCGTGAGCAGACTCAATATCAAGCCGTGAGTTTACAACGACGTATCGGTAAATGTCGCGCGTCACGTCGAACCCGTCAATGTTCATTACGGTATCTTTCCCCGAACAAGCAACGAGCATCACCGATACAATTATACAGACAGCGATCGATATCGCCCGTCTTGCGGTATTTATCATAAGTTGGCACATCCTTTTCATTTAATGGCTCAGAGCATCACAGGATAAGCTCCGACATAACGGCAAGATGGTCGGACTGCGGTCCCGCGTCCCCCATCTCGGATATCACTTCAAACGAGCCGCAGTGCATCCCGCTTCGTGCAAAGATATAGTCTATCGTGACGTTCGGCTCGTCACCGTAATCGCTGTCGGAGCAGGTCAGGGCATATGTCGAACGTCCCGCCGTAAGGCGCGTGTCACACAAAAAGCTCTCAGCAACCGTGACCGTCGCCTCGCCGCGCGGCGCATTGAAATCTCCGGTAAGAACGAGCGGAAGCTCGGAATCAAAGTGCTCCTCCGTAAATCTGCGGATAAGCCGTATACCCCCGAGCCGAGCCGAGCGGCTCTCCCAGTCAAGATGCGTGTTGACCACGGCAAGCTCGCGCCCCGTCTCTCTTATGCGGAAATGTCCGTATGTCGCTATCCTGAGACACCCCGCGCCCCATCCGTATGATTCAACCTCAGGTGTTTCGGACAGCCAGAAATGCCCCGAATCGAGGAGCTCTGCAAAGTCACGTCTCCAGTATATCGGCACCGCCTCAAGGCTTTCGGCGCCGCGATACATGAATACAGAATCATATCCCGCAAGGTCCTCTTCGAAATACCCGCGCCATGTCGGCGTCACCTCCTGCAGGCACAGAAAGTGCGCACCGTGCTCGGTCAAGACGCGCCGCATAAGCGGTCGCCGCGCCTCCTTATCGCCCCAGCACATGACGTTCTGGCTCATGATCCTGACCGTCCCCGCGCCGTGTGATGAAACCTTATTCCCCATAAAAATATATTCCTCCGCACACGGACCGCCGTGTATCCGTCGATAATACTACAAACATAGTATACCTCATATATACGCCTTATGTCAATCGCAAACAGAGGAAAACTGACATTTTTTTCATATTTCCGGGGCGGTTTTTGATAGTTGTTGCTATTTGTTCCGCGGTGTGATATAATGGTATGAATAAGTGCGCCAGAAGGCCCGCAATAACACACGGAAAGGCAGTATGAACCAAGCTATGAAGGACAGAATAAAGCTTACATTTTGGAACTACAATAATTTTTGCGACTATGAGCCGAAGATGCTCCGCGACTGGGTAAATCTCGGGATGACCTCACCGATGACGCCCCGCTTCAGCATGAAGAACGATTCGCATGAGCTCTTCCGTAAAATGCTCGACGAGGCTGAAACTCTCGGTATCACGATGGTGCTGAATATAGACGAATTGTTCCTCGACAATTACAGAACGCTCGGCGAGGACGGCTACCGTCGTCAGTGCGCCGCAATATATGACGAGTTCTGCAACCATGCTGCAGTCTCGGGCGTTTACGTAGGTGAGGAACCGAACACGGATACGGAACCTTCGTACTTCGGAGGAGTCCGCATCCTGCGCGAACTCTCACGCGACATAGAGGTGTTTATAAATCTCGGCTCGACCGAACGCACGGAACGCATGCTCCTCAAGGGCGAACGCGATCTCTCCGACTGGTGCTGCGACTTCACCGAAAAGACCGGTACCGATGTTATCGGCTACGGTACATATACGCAGCTTCTCCCGAACGGAGTCGGGATCTACGAGCACTTTGAAAACCTGCGCCGCGTAGTTGCCGCAGGAAAGCGTGCCGGTGCCGACATATGGGCATCCCTCCTCTCAAGCGCACACTGTGAATACAGGATCGCAACCGAGAATGACTACCGCTGGCAGCTCACGACTGCCGTAGCTTGCGGCTGTCGTGCCGTCGCACGGCTCCCCGATCGACGAGTTCGGCGAGCTCACGAACCACTACTATGACCTCGCACGCACTCAGAAGAATTTCAACGCACATTACGCCGAGATATTCGCACGTCTTCATCATCAGGAGACCTATGGCATCGGCGTCGCTTACGGCGGATACCTCTACTTCCTGCAAGGGCTTAACGACCTCGTAGACGGCGCAACCGGGCGTCAGGGTCTCATCAGCTTCTTCACCGACGATGACGGCGGAGAGTACGCAGTTATCGTAAACACACTCCAGAATGACGGCTGCGCGTTCTCACTCTCGTTCTCGGATAAGGTCGAGCGCGTCGAAAAGCTGCTCTTCAACGGCAAGTCCTCCGAAACGGTATTCTCCCGTGACGGGCGGAGCGGCTCTATCCAGACTCCCGAGTCATGGCTCTCGCCCGGACAGCTCGTCCTCCTGAAGCTCACAAGACGTGCCTGAAGCGCATACGGCAAAAAATGAGTGAGCAGGCAAAAGCGCACGGTTCGGCGGAGAACCCGACAGTGGAAGAGCTTCTTCTCGAAAATTCCCACCGCGGCCGACTTCCTATGCATATGCCGGGGCACAAACGGAATACAGAAGCGTTTCCGTACCTCGGCCCGCTCGGCGGAGCGCTCGACATTACGGAAATCGATGGATTCGACGATCTTAATGATCCGCACGGAATATTTGCATCGTCGGAGCGGCGCGCCGCGGCGCTGTGGGGCAGCGCCGCCGCCGTTTATTCCGTAAACGGCAGCACGGGGGCGATCCTCGCCTCCGTGCGCGCCGCACTTGCCGAAACAGACGATCACCCGCACGTGCTCCTGGCACGCAATGCGCACCGATCGGTGTACCATGCCATCGAGCTTTGCCGCGCCGTGCCGGTATACACGGCTGTGCACATATCGCCCGACGGCATCCCGCTGTCCGTCTCGCCCCGAGAGATCGAATCCGCGCTTTGCGCCGATCCGAGCATCGCTCTCGTAATAATCACAAGCCCTACATATGAAGGAGTGATCTCCGACATTCGCGAGATATCACGTGTATGCACCGCTCACGGAGTCATCCTGCTCGTGGATGAAGCACACGGAGCGCATCTCGGGCTGTGCGGCGCTCTCCCCGACGGATCGGTTGCATGCGGAGCCGACATTGCCGTGCAGAGCCTGCACAAGACCCTCCCGTCTCTGACACAGACAGCCATCGTGCACATAGGCGCACGTTTTGCGCCGCACACGGACGAGGTGCGTCGCCAGATGCAAATATTTCAGACGAGCAGCCCGTCATATCTTCTGTCGGCATCGATCGACGGAGCCGTCAGATACCTTGAACGTGACGGCGGTCACCGCCTTGAAGACTTGGCAAAAAGTCTCGCCGATATGCGGCACAGGCTCGGCAAAATGCAGCAGCTCAGGCTGCTTGCGAAGTCAGACGGAATATTCGCCGTCGATCCCATGCATATTACGGTCACGACCGGCAGCGCCGGAATCAGCGGAGTTGAACTGTGCCGCAAGCTCAGAGAACACGGCATCGAGCCAGAGATGGCATCATCCGGACACGCCGTCATGCTGTCGGGCGCGGGCGACAGCTCGACCTCGCTCACACATCTCACCGACGCACTGCTCGGAATCGATCGGGAGCTCGCCGAAGCCCGGAGTTTCGCTCCGCGGCACAACGGCAGCCGAAACACCGCTGCGTTTTCCGAGACACCCTCGCACGCCGCCGATGCCATGCTCCATATACCGCGCCGTCGGATGCCTCCGTCGGACGCAGCATTTGTGCCGTCATGCACAGTGCCGCCCGAGCGCGCCGCAGGACTCACATCGGCAGCATATATTTCTGCATATCCGCCGGGGATTCCGATCATCGTTCCGGGCGAGGTGATCGACCGTGATGTGACGGATGCCATAGCGCGGCTTGCTGATGCGGGATGCGCGCTGCGCGGACTCACCGAAGACGGCATGCTGCGCGTCATGTGCGAACAGAATCAGGAAGATCGGAGATAGAACTATGAAAAAGAAAAAATATTCCGGTCCGTGCGAAGAGTGCGAATATTACGACATTGCGGGCGATGATGACCGCGACCTCGGTGAGTACGTCTGCCACGCCGATCTCGACGAAGACGAGTACCGTATGTTTCTCCTCGGAGACACATCGCGCGGCTGCCCTTACTTCAAGCCATACGACGAATATAAGACCGTCGCAAAGCAGAACTGACATGACTCGACACCTCCCTCCCCTTGACAAAACGGGCGATATGGTATAGAATAATCACAGAGGGAGCACGGCGGTACAACAGCCGCACTCTCATACAAGATCGGAGATTACCTATGGATAACATCAATACACCTGATAACAACGAAAGCTACGAGGCTGAGATCTTTACCCTTACCGATGAAGAGGGAAACGAACTCAATTTTGAACTTATCGCTTCTCTGGAGCACGAGGGCGCTGTGTACAAAGCACTCGTTCCCGTAGACGAAAATGATGAAGAAACGAGCGAGGAGTACGTCATTCTGAAGTGCGGAGTAGACGAGGACGGAGAGGACATCCTCGAGACGATCGACGACGATGAAGAGTTTGACCGCATTGCCGACATATTCGACGACGAGCTCTCCGATATCTTCTATGACGAGGACACTCCCGACGCGGAGTGACGTTGTCTGACTGAGCTGCAAAGCGGCTCTGCCGCACGGTTCAGCTTAACGCTGCGGACGGCAGTCGTCCGACCGCATATAAATATGTCCCAAAACCGCCCTGCGGTGTTCGACAACCAGGCGATAAAAACCCACAGAGAGTAAAAAGGAGCCCGGGCTTCGTCCGTGAGGATGCAGACCTCCCCCCGCCGCCATTGCGCAACGCGCTTCTGCGGCGGTAAGGATGCTGGGAGCACGAACCGGACGAGAGGGCACCGCCCTTGCGTGAGCAGGGTTTCTTCTTCGTCTGTATCGGCACTCGCGGGGCGTATTTTATAATTTCGCAAGTCTCACCGCACCGCAAAGGAGGACGGGCATGGATAACTTTTGCAGCTACTTTACGCCCGAGAGACGGGTATTTCTCGAGAATGTAAGTTACGAAACTCTCGGAGTGCCGAACACCGACGTCAAGGCGCGCCGCCTCGGCTGCCGCGATACCGTAATCGCACAGCTGATCCTCCCTGCGGGGGTCAAAATAGTATTTAACCGACGGCTCAGCTTCGAGCCCGAGGCCCACTTTACCCTGTCGGTCTCGTTCGGCGTATTTATGCTCTTTGACCGAGAGAGCGGCGCCGACGACGTTGACTGGAAGTGCGTCAATATCGTCGAAGAGTTCACAAAAAGCTGTCCCGCTGTCCTTGCGGACCTCAGTGCCCGCACGGCGCTGCTCGTCGCACAGATCACATCGGCGTCCGGCGGAACGCCGCTCATAGCCGCAGCTCCGACTCCGATGCCTCCGACGCATGCAAATCAGTCACCCGATTCGGACTCTTAACCCGACGCGCAAAGCAAAAGGAGATTATCATGCTACAGAACACAAAGTATCGGCTTTTGAAGGAAAAGTCCCTGAATATCACCTTCTTCGGCGGCTCCATAACCGACGGCACGGGTGCCTCCGATATGGAGAGAACGAGCTACCGCGCTCTCGTCACCGATTGGTTCCGCCGCACCTACCCTGACGCCGAGATCACCTCACACAACGCCGCAATAGGCGGTACGGGCACAGGATACGCTATGCTCCGCTGCGACCGCGACGTAACCTCTCATTCACCCGAGCTCATATTCGTCGAGTTTGCGGCAAACGACTGGGGCGACACCTTTGAGAACGTGCTGCCGCAGGTCGAAACGGTATTTCGCAAGCTGCGCCGCGACCTGCCGACTGCCGATATAGTGACGCTCTTCTCAACCTACGATGATATAGCACTGGACGCAGAAGCAGGGCGCGAATATGAATCCCGCAGCGCCCACACCGCCGCTGCACACCGCTACGGGATCCCGACCGTCGACATGGGTGAGGTGCTGCGTGCAAAAATACTGAGGGGCGGCGGATCATTCGACAGCTTCATACCT
>CAKSEM010000091.1 GCA_934446485.1 uncultured Eubacteriales bacterium
GATTGTCGAGCTTTACCCCGCACAGATCAACACTCAAATCTACCATACTATCTCCTCCTTAGTCAGAACCGGACCGTCGCGGCATATCCGCTTATAGCCGTATTTTGTCTTGCAGCTGCACCCCATACACGCCCCGAATCCGCAGCCCATCCTCTCTTCAAAGCTAAACTGCCCTGATGTTTTTGATGCATCGTATACCGCCCGCAGCATCGGCTCGGGACCGCAGGCATAAACGTAGCTGTAATCCGTTTCCGGCATTGCAGACGTTACGTACCCGTGTACACCGTAGCTGCCGTCAACGGTCGTAACCGCAACATCTGCTCCGAGGCGTAGGAATTCATCCTCATAGAAGGCATCGTCAGCCGAATTGAATCCGAGTATAACCTGCGGATGTCTGCCTGTCTCCGACAATCTGCGGCAGAGGAGAAACATAGGCGGAATACCTACACCGCCTCCGATAAGCAGCGGACGCTCTCCGGCTTCATCTAACGAAAATCCGTTTCCGAGCGGGACCAGAATGTCAAGCCATTCGCCCGGTGCCATGCGTGACAGCCTCGTTGTACCGCTCCCCACGACTTTATATATGAGTGTAATACGATCGCCGTCCGCATCGCATATCGATATCGGTCGTCTGAGATACAGTCCTTCTATCTTAATATTCACAAACTGCCCCGGACGTATTTCGGTCGCCATATTCCCTTCAAGCGTCAGCTTATACACATTCGGTACAAGTGCCGTATGCGATGTAATGCAGTATAATTTCTGCTCCATATAATCCACCTCTCCGATATATTTATGCGTCTATGGTCGACACGCCCAGTGTTGTTTCCTCAAGAACATCAAGCAGCACCCGCACCGTATCGAGTGATGAGAAGAGGGTCACATTGTTCTCAACGGCAAGTCGGCGAATTTCGCTTCCGTCCGACAGGACATCTGACGATGACACATCCCGCGTGTTTATAACATATGTGACATATCCCTGTCTCAGGGCATCCGGTATCTCCGTGCTCCCTTCGCCTATCTTCTTCACCGTGTGTGTGCGTATACCGTGATCCTTCAGAAACCCCGCAGTTCCGCCGGTAGCCTGAATATTGAATCCGAGGCGGTAGAAACGCCGTATCAACGGCAGCGCCTCTTTCTTATCGCGGTCGGCTATCGTTGCGAGGACCGTGCCGTAATTCGTAACGTTCATCCCGCTCGCCTTCAGAGCCTTATAGAGCGCTCTCGTCAGTTTGTCGTCATATCCTATGGCTTCACCCGTCGATTTCATCTCCGGCGACAGGTATGCGTCGAGTCCGTGCAGCTTTGAGAAAGAGAATGCCGGTGCCTTTACATACCATCTCTTCTTTTCCGGCGGGTAAAGGACATCTATCCCCTGCTCTTTAAGCGAGTGACCGAGTATCACTCTCGTTGCAATATCCGGCAAGCTATACCCCGTGGCCTTTGAAAGGAACGGTACCGTTCGCGATGAACGCGGATTTACCTCGATCACATATACACGCTCTTCTTTATCGACGATAAACTGAATGTTGTAAAGTCCGACGATCCCAAGCCCGCGTCCGAGCCGTGCTGTATAGTCCAGTATCGTCTCGCGTGTCGCGTTGCTTATGCTGAATGGAGGATAGACACTGATGGAGTCTCCGCTGTGTACGCCGGTGCGCTCAACAAGTTCCATTATGCCCGGCACGAATACCTCTTCGCCGTCGCATATCGCATCAACCTCAACCTCCTTGCCCGATACATACTTGTCAACCAGCACGGGACGTTCGGGATCGATTGCAAAAGCATCCCCGAGATATCGGCGCAAACACGTCTCATCAGCTACAATCTGCATTGCCCTTCCGCCGAGAACGAATGACGGTCGCACCAGTACCGGATAACCAACTTCATCGGCCGCCGCTGCTCCGTCATCAATGCTGCACACTGCGCGGCCGTCGGGCTTCGGAATGGACAACTCGGTCAGCAGATTCTCAAACAGATCTCGATCCTCCGCCTTTGCCATAGCCTCACAGTCTGTGCCGATTATACGGACACCGCGACGCGATAAGTGCTCTGAAAGGTTTATTGCTGTCTGTCCCCCGAGAGAAGCAATAACGCCTATCGGGCGCTCCAACTCGATAATATTCATAACATCTTCCGTGCACAGCGGCTCAAAATAGAGCTTGTCGGAGCACGTGTAGTCGGTCGAAACGGTTTCGGGATTATTATTCACTATTATCGCTTCATATCCCGATGATTTAATGGTCTGAACCGCATGAACCGTGGAGTAGTCGAATTCAACGCCCTGTCCGATTCTGATCGGTCCGGAGCCAAGCACGAGTATTTTCTTGCGTGCGGATACTACCGATTCGTTCTCTTCCTCATACGTCGAGTAGAAGTACGGAATATAGCTGTCAAACTCCGATGCACAGCTGTCGATCATTTTGTATACCGGTCTTATGCCGTGACCCTCCCGAAGAGAACGCACCTTGCTCTCATTCATGCCCCAAAGCACGCCGATATATTCATCGGAGAAGCCCATACGCTTAGCATCGCGCAGCAGCATGATGTCTTGCGGCGCAGATTTCAGGCACCGTTCAAGCTTCACAATGTTAAAGAGCTTTTCAAGGAAGAGCATATCTATCTTCGTTATATCGCATATCATACCGATATCCGTATCGCGTCTGAAAAGCTCGGCGATCGCGCAGAGTCGGTCATCCGTTCCGTCTGCAATGTATCCGAGAATTTCGTCATCCGACATAGCATCGAATTTTTTCATATACAGGTGGACGGCGCCGTTTTCAAGTGATCGAATCGCTTTAAGAAGGCTTTCTTCAAGCGTTCTGCCGATGCTCATGACCTCTCCGGTCGCCTTCATCTGTGTCGAAAGCTTATTGTTTGCTGCCGCAAATTTGTCAAACGGAAATCGCGGCATCTTTGTCACAACATAATCGAGTGCCGGTTCAAAGGACGCGGGTGTGTTGGCGAGACGTATTTCATCAAGTCTCATACCGACCGCGATCTTTGCACTCACCCGAGCTATGGGATACCCGCTCGCCTTGGATGCAAGAGCCGATGAACGTGAGACTCTGGGATTCACTTCGATCAGATAATAATCGAATGAAAGCGGGTCGAGCGCAAATTGAACATTACATCCGCCCTCTATCTCAAGAGCACGGATAATGCGCAGTGCGCTGTCTCGGAGCATATGGTATTCCCTGTTCGTCAGCGTCTGTGAAGGGCATACGACGACTGAATCACCGGTATGGATACCTACCGGATCGATGTTCTCCATATTACATACGGTGATCGCCGTTCCCGCGCTGTCTCGAATCACTTCATATTCAATCTCTTTATAGCCGCGTATGCTCTTTTCGACGAGAACTTGACCGACGGGCGACAGCTCAAGCGCGCCGCGCAGCAGCTCACTGCATTCATCTGCTGTATCGGCGAACCCGCCGCCGGTACCTCCGAGAGTAAATGCCGGACGAAGCACTACCGGATATCCTATTCGCTCAGCAGCACTGAGACCCTCCGACACATCTCCGACGGTACACGACTCAAGAACCGGCTCGCCGATCTCAAGGCATAGCTCTTTGAACAGCTCCCTGTCCTCAGCGCGCTCAATACTGCGGTAATCCGTTCCCAAGAGCTCACAGTCGCACTCTCTGAGCACTCCTTTGCGTTCAAGCTGCATTGCCAGATTGAGACCTGTCTGACCGCCGATCCCCGGCAAGACGGCATCCGGGCGTTCAAACCTTATTATCTTGGCAAGGTATTCGAGTGTAAGCGGTTCCATATATACTTTATCGGCAATGCTCGTATCTGTCATGATAGTTGCCGGATTTGAGTTGCAGAGCACGACCTCGTACCCTTCCTCTTTAAGCGCAAGGCACGCCTGTGTTCCCGCATAATCGAACTCAGCCGCCTGACCTATAACGATAGGTCCTGAGCCTATGACCAGAATCTTTTTTATATCCTCTCTCTTCGGCATATTATATCCCCTCCGCAAGTTTTATAAACTGATCGAACAGATATGTGCTGTCCTGAGGTCCCGGCGAGCTTTCAGGATGATACTGAACACTGAAAACCCGCCCTTTTTCGTCACACACGCCTTCGGTCGTACCATCGAGAAGATTCACATGGGTGAGACGAAGCCCCGTACCTTTAAGACTCTCCTCCGCGACCGCATAGCTGTGATTCTGGGAGGTTATCTCAACCGTGCCGCGTAATAAATTTTTCACCGGATGATTTCCGCCTCTGTGCCCGAATTTCAGCTTATAGGTCCGAGCTCCGTAAGCAAGGCATATGAGCTGATGTCCGAGACATATTCCGAATATAGGATATCTGCCGCGCAGCGCACGTATCAGTGATATGACCTCAGGAACATCCTCAGGGTCCCCCGGACCGTTTGAAAGAAAGATTCCGTCAGGCTTCATTCGTATCACCTCATCGGGCGTTATATCATAAGGGACTATCGTCACATTGCATCCGCGTCGGTTCAGCTGACGGACGATGCCGAGCTTGATACCGCAATCGACTGCGACTATATTGTATCTGGCACCGGCTGTACGCGAATACCAACGCTTCTTGCAGCTGACACGTGATACTGCGTCATGAGGAACCGGAATTTCGTTAAGCTGTTTGAGCGCCGACTCTGTATCGGTATCGGCGGCGGTAATAATTCCGCGACGGCTTCCCCGATCGCGTATGCTGCGCGTCAGTGCACGTGTGTCCACACCTTCAAGCCCGACTATTTTATATTCTTCCATAACCTCGGACAAGGTCCGTGTATATCTGAAATTTGACGGCGTATCGTTGTATTCACGGACGATGAGCGCTGATGCGCCGGGAAATTTCGATTCGTAGTCATCGTCGGCAGTACCGTAGTTGCCGATCAGCGGATATGTCATTACCACACCCTGGTCTGTGTACGACGGGTCCGAAACTATCTCCTGGTATCCGACCGCCGATGTGTTGAATACGATTTCGCATACAGCATCCCCATCATATCCGAATCCGCCCCCGTAAAACTCAAGTCCGTCTTCCAGTACCAATTTTTTGTTTATATGCTCCATACAGTCTTACCTCCGCATACAGTTAACAGATTTTCTCCGAAAACACGTCTTCCCGAAAACGGCGTGCATTTTCCGCTCGACAGAAATTTCATAGGATCAATCGTGTAACAGCGCTCAAGATCGAAAACGCAGATGTCGTCACCGCACGGCAGTGCAAACCGCCGTCTCGGCGCATCTGACATGAGCTCAATGAGCCGTTCGAGCGTTATGACTCCGTTGCGTACAAGTTCGGTGTAAAGGATCGGGAAAGCACACTCAAGCCCCGAGATTCCCATAAGGCTGTTTGCAAGTCCGCGTGACTTTTCCTCTGCCGAATGCGGCGCATGATCTGTAGCGATCATATCTACAGTGCCGTCGGCAATCCCCTCAAGGAGCGCCGCGCGATCGTGCGTGCTGCGCAGAGGCGGATTCATCTTATACGCCCCATCATCAGTGAGATCGTCTTCGGTAAGTATCAGATAGTGCGGCGCCGTCTCGCAGGTCACATCGAGCCCTTCAAGCTTTGCCTGCCGGATTAGGCGGACACTCTCTTCGCATGAAACGTGGCACACATGATATGCACATCCGCACTCTCTGACGAGTCTCAGATCACGCTCAAGCTGTCTCCATTCTGATTCTGATGGTATTCCCGGCAGACCGTGCTGCGCCGCGTACACACCGTCGTGCACGCATCCTCCGCAAACCAACGATTCATCTTCACAGTGTGCTGCCACGATCTTCCCCATATCAGCTGCAATCTGCATGGCGCGGCGCATAATGTCTTCACTCTGAACTCCGTGTCCGTCATCTGAGAAAGCCACAACATTCTCTCCGATTTCGCGCAGACGGGCAAGTGCTTTTCCGTGCTCGCCTATTGTCAAGGTTCCGTACGGGTGTACGCGTATTACCGCATCGCGCGATATGATGTCCGTTTCGATTTTAAGAGATTCCGGAGAGTCGGGCACAGGATCAAGATTCGGCATTGCGCATATGTCGGTATATCCTCCGTGGGCTGCAGCAAGGGTACCGCTTCTAACCGTCTCCTTATAAATAAATCCCGGTTCTCTGAGATGCACATGAACATCACAGAAAGCCGGGAAAACATATATTGAGTCGGGATCACGTATAGTATCCGCTCCCTCACGGTAAAGCGAGAGGGGACGGTTGAGC
>CAKSEM010000092.1 GCA_934446485.1 uncultured Eubacteriales bacterium
TCTCATCTTTCCGAGCTGCAGGATTATAAGCCTACGTCACACTATTGGGTTGAACGTATGCGCCATCATACTATAAATCCTCTTGACGAGGAGAGCTTTGATGTGGTTAAAAATCTCATCGATCAGTACCTCGGCGTATCGGACTCTATCTGGTTTAACATATGCTGCGATGAGACGTTCGATCTCGGACGCGGTGTGAATGCGGGGCAAGACCGCGACAGACTCTACATAGATTTTGTTAAACGCATAACCGAGTACCTGACACGGAAGCGCAGACGAGTCATGATGTGGTCTGATTTTACGTGGGACGACCCCGATAAGCTCGGAGAGCTGCCGGAGAATTCGGTCCTTCTCAGTTGGGACTATGAGGCTGAGCCGAACGAGGAGCACATATCGGCAATCGATGCGGCGAACCGCAAACAGATCGTTTGCCCCGGCACGTCATCGTGGAGCGCGTTTTCGGAGAATATTAGGGTTGAAGAAAAGAACATTACAGCTATGGCGCAGTACGGGCATCTGTATTCGGCAATAGGGATGCTTAACACCAACTGGGGAGACTACGGCAACATCGGAAGTCTTACTATGGCACAGTACGGTCTGCTTATCGGTGCCGCTGCATCGTGGAACCGCCGTACCGCGGTCAACTCATATTTCAGAAAGGATGCGTCCGAGCTCCTGTACGGAAATACCGAGCTTCTCGATCTCATGGAGGATGTTTCGTGGAATCGCGGCTGCTCAAACTGGTCGCGTCTCATATCCGGAGAGGGAGAGGCACTTGAACGAAAATATTACGAGGATGCCGTATCGCTCTGCGACAAGACGGCACACCGCATAGGCGAGCTTAAATTCAATGATCCTACGGTGCGCCGTGAGGTGCTGTCGGCAGTTGACGGATATGCGCTGCTTGCAAAGTGGTGCGCCCTGCGCGATGGGGAAGAGATCCCGTGTTATGTCGATTTTGATGAATGGATCGACGAATACGAGAAGCTTTGGCGAATGCGCAACTCTCGTGATGAGCTTCACGAGGTGCTCCGCGTATTCAGGGCATGCAATGAGGGGGCTGCAATATGAGATACAGACAGGTACATCTCGATTTTCATACGAGTGAGTGTATTGAGCACATCGGTGAGCGGTTTTCAAAAGAGAATTTCCAGCGTGCACTGAAGACGGGGCACGTCGATTCTATAACGCTGTTTTCAAAGTGTCACCACGGATGGTCGTACCATCCGACCGAGGTCGGAGAGATGCACCCGCACCTATCCTTTGACCTGCTCGGTGCGGAGGTTGCTGCGGCGCACGAGATCGGGGTCAGAACACCGATCTACCTTTCGGCGGGGCTCGATGAGAAGCTCGCGCGGCGCCATCCCGACTGGCTTGTGCGCAACCGTGACGAGAGCACGACATGGGCACATGATTTTACGGTTCCGGGATACCACAAACTCTGCTTCAGTTCTCCGTATCTCGATTATCTCCTCCGCCAGATCGAGGAGGTCCTGCAAAAATATGATGCGGACGAGATATTTCTGGATATCGTCGGAGTTACTCCGTGTTACTGTCAGAACTGTGTCCGCGCGCGACGCGAAGCGGGTATGGATCCGTACGACGCGACTGCTGCCCTCCGCCATGCGGAGGAGGTATACGCTAACTACACACGCCGGGTGCGCGAAACAGTGGACAGCGTGAGACCTGGGCTGCCGGTATTCCATAACTCCGGACACGTGCGGCGCGGCAGACGCGATCTGGCGCATATGAACTCGCATCTTGAGCTTGAGAGTCTGCCCACCGGCGGATGGGGATATGACCACTTTCCGCTGTCGGCGGCGTACGCCAGGGTGCTCGGAATGGATTTTCTCGGCATGACCGGAAAGTTCCACACCTCGTGGGGGGAGTTTGGCGGCTTCAAGCATCCTAATGCGCTGAGATACGAGACGGCACTTGCCGCCGCAATGGGCGGCGCGTCATCCGTCGGAGATCAGATGCATCCGTCGGGTGAGATGGATATGGCAACGTATGAGCTGATAGGTGCGGCATACAGCGAGCTTGAAGCGTGCGAGCCATGGCTTGACGGTGCCGTGAACAAATCCGACATCGGAGTATTTACGGTCGAGGCTGCCGACAACTACTACGGTGCAGAGTTCACCGGCGCGGGGCAGAGTACCGGTGTAGGTGACAGCGATTCCGGCTGCGTCCGGATTTTGCTGGAGAGCGGATACCTTTTCGATGCAATAGATGCCGATACCGATTTTGACGGATACAGCCTTATAATCTTTCCGGATTCCGTGCGTCTCGATTCTGCTCTGCGCGATAGAGTCGAACGGTATACCGAGCGCGGAGGGCGCGTTCTCTTCAGCGGAACGTCCGGGCTTTGGCGCGACCGTGATGAATTTGCGGTAGATATCGGTGTGCGCTATTGCGGTGTCGATCCTTACCGACCGACATATCTCAGGCCGAACTTCGATGTGTCTCCGCTCGGCGAGACGTCGTTCGTTATGTATTCGGCTGCTCATACTGTTGAGTCTACGGGAGCAATCTCTGCGGCGGTACTTGAAGAGCCGTACTTTAACCGCACGGTCTTTGAGTTTTCGTCGCACAAGCACGCGCCGTCGAGGCAGGAGAAGGCATCCGACGGGATATTTATAGGCGAACGCGGCGCATACATCGCATGGAGTATGTTTGAGGATTATGCCGTAAACGGCAGCCTCATATTAAAGCTCGCCGTAAGGCACGTGATTGAGCAGCTGATCGGGGACCGTGTTTCGATGAGAACCGGTCTGCCGGCACAAGGGGTGTCCTCGCTTGCCATGAGAGGCGGCGAGTATATAGCGCACCTTCTGTATGCGTCTCCTGTGCGGCGCGGGCACGGGGTAGAGGTTATTGAGGATATTCTTCCGCTGTACGGCGTGAAGCTGTCAGTACGTACGGATTCTCCCGTGAAGAGGGTTTATCTTGCACCGCAGGGTGAAGAGCTTTCATTTGCCGAGTCAAACGGCATGACCGAGGTTACGGTGCCGGAGGTTTGCTGCAGCCAAATGGTGGTGTTTGAGACCTGATTTCCACAGGGTGGCGTATCGAACCGTTGTAAATGACGCTTTTCGCAAGACTTCTGCATTTGAATTTTACAAGATTTAGAAAAGATCGGGCGCTGCTTTCAGCAGCGCCCGATCTTTTCTTCTGCGTCAGACAGAACCTGTCGGTAGTACGGAGGCAACACATCCGAGGCAGATGATAACGGAAAAAAGGCATATTCGGTTATTTCAGAGGTGTTTATATTTATATTGCCGCAAAACTCGGCAAGGTACAGCGCTACAGTCTTATGCGCGCCGCACGGGAGCGGATAGTCGATCTCATGCCTGAAATCCGGGGCGATGGAAAGGCGGACACCGATCTCTTCCGATAACTCACGCTTTGCCGTTTCAAGCTCACTTTCGTGAGCTTCCGCATGACCCTTGGGAACGCTCCATGTGCCCGAGCGACGCTGATGCAGACAAAGATATTCTATACTGTCTCCGCGGCGACGCCACACGACGGCGCCGCATGATTTCTGATACAGCGCTTCTATGCGGCCGTGATAGTATTTTTCTTGAAATTCGATCGCTTCTGCGATCTCATTCTGAGTAAAGACAGTGCCGACCGGTGCCATAATGAGCTTGTCCTCAACGTCGTCGTCGCGGTATGCGATGCCGATTATGCGTCCCGTGTACTCTTTTTTCGGAGTATTTACTCCGAGAAGATATACGTCAAGCTCTTCACCGTCTCCTCCGAGAACGCCGGGGATATAGCCGTAGTTTACAGGATATACGAGAGTCCTGTCGCTCTTTCGGTGAACATACCCGATGGAGCGGTCAATTTCGATCCGTATCGTGCGTCCGAGGTATGAGCGCACGAGAGCGTGTCGCTTATCACGCGGCATGGTGCCGTGTGTCGAGCCGTGTTCTTGATTTGACATATGCCGATCCTTCTGCTTTTTGTGAGAATGTCTTCCTGCCTTCAAAGCTATATTTTATTGACAATCCGGGCGGAAAGTGATATACTGCAAATAGGCGGCATTTGCTGCCGACTGTTAAAATAACGGTGCGGCATCCGCGCCGTTATAACGCGGATGCCGCACATTCGTCCTTTATTCGGCGGACTCGCCCTCGGCACCCTCCGTGCTCTCTTCTGCGTTATCCGCATCCGGCTCCGACGAGTCTTCCGTGTCAGGGTTATCATGAGCTTCGCTCAATGCCCGTGCGACCTCTTCCTCGTAAGCCTTCAGGACAGCCATCTCCAGATTTGAACGGAACTCCGCATTGATCGGATGGACGATATCCCTGTACGTTCCGTCAGGGTTCTTGCGGCTCGGCATCACGATAAAATGCCTGTCCCGCACGTTGATGACTTTGACATCGTGCAGTGCGAGCTGACCGTCGAAGGTGACGGATACTATCGCTTTCATAGGTCCGTCCTGAAACAGTTTTCTCACTTTGATATCGCTGATTTCCATTGCTTTTTCTCCAATCTGATAGATAGAAGTGTTTTCATGCTTAGTATAGCGGAAGATTATTACAATTATACATCGTATCCATAGACGTTTTTTAAATTTTATCATATGTTAAGTTATCATACGGTAAAATAATTCCTGTGTGGCGAGAATTACTGCGCTGCACAGAAAGTTATGCGATTTTTTCTCAAGGAAACACAGGAGAATCATATTACTAATTATATCGCCGCTCAGGCGGCGGAACGGAGAATATTATGTCACTGCCAAACACCCATTACGGTTATGAAAAAATTAAAGAGTTTTTTACGGGAGGACCCAAAAAGATATTTTTTTCGGGAATCGGCGGGATAAGCATGAATTCCTTGGCGCGTCTCTCTCTGGCTCGCGGTCATGAGGTGTCCGGCTATGACAGGACGAGAACACATATTACCGCGTCACTCGAGGACGCGGGGATAAAAGTGTTTTACACGTCGTCCGCCGAGTCGGTTCGGGATGTTGATGTGTTTGTATACACGGTAGCCATACCACCTGACGATCCGGCGTACGTATATGCGGGTGAGCGCGGAATACCGCGCATATCCCGTGCGGATTTTCTCGGATATATAATGATGGGCTACGAGAGTCGAATCGGAGTATCCGGAATGCACGGAAAGAGCACGACGACGGCTATGCTGGCTTCGGTATATGAAGCTGCGGGAGATGATCCGACGGTTTTCGGCGGTGCTGAGATGAAGGAGTGCGGCTCATCAAATATTCTCGGCGGAGATCGGGCTTTTATATTTGAGGCGTGCGAATATATGGATTCGTTCCTCGACTTCTATCCCACGACGGCGGTCGTTCTGAACATTGAAATGGATCACGTCGATTACTTCAGATCGATGGAGCAGATCAGAAATTCATTTGCCGCATATATGTCGAAAGCTTCGCGTGCCGTTGTGAATATATCGGATGACGATGCAATGGCAGCGTCGCGTATGGCAGATGCCGACACGGTGGCGTTCGGAGGCGAGGGATCGGGTGCCGATTACACTGCTGAGAGGATCGTGTACAGCGACGGGTGTGCCGAATTTGATATATGCTTCCGCGGCGAGCTTCTTTGTCATCCCGTAATGCACGTGCCGGGTCATCATATAGTGGTCGATGCCACTGCTGCCGCAGCGGCAGCTCATGCCGACGGCGTATCTCCCGAGGCGATATGCGATGGTCTGTCGTCGTTCTGCGGCATAGCACGCCGCATGGAGCTGCGCGGGAAGACCGACGGCGGAGCGGATGTATACGATGATTATGCCCATCATCCGACGGAGCTTCGCGCGACGCTTCGCACTGCATCCGAGATAGGATACGGAAAGCTCGTATGTGTGTTCCAGCCGCACACGTATTCAAGAACCGCGTCGCTCTTTGATGATTTTGCGGCCGCTTTGGCTTCGGGCGGGGCGAACGAGATCGTTCTGGCACCGATATACCCTGCGCGGGAGACTGACGATCTCGGTGTTTCATCCGAGCTTTTGGCTGAACGTGTTGCGTCGCTCGGAATGTCATGCCGTGCACTCGGCAGCTTTGCGGAGATCGCGGACTATGTCAGAAAAAATGTAGGCAAGGGAGATGCCGTACTCGTGGTCGGCGCCGGTGATGTAAACCGCGTCTCCGAGCTTTTGACTGAGTGTGATTGATATTTCGGCGACAATAAATGCAAGCGTCGGCGTTGACTTATGGCGCAAGAT
>CAKSEM010000093.1 GCA_934446485.1 uncultured Eubacteriales bacterium
GTTTCCGGAAAAACAGTAGAAATTCTTAAAAAACACAGTCTGTCGGTCAATGAACTCGGAATTTCGTTAGATGACGGATCAGAGGCAAGTTATATGATGGTCGATTTATCATCGAATGACAATAATAATTTGCCGGATAACATAGAGATCTCAGCAGAAATGACAGGCAACGGCAACCGTAAAATCGTTGATTTTACTATGCATCCGACTGACAGCATTTTGAAACAGTACGGAAACTTCACCTTAGATTCGGAATTATCAGAAGGAGAAATACTTCGCATACGTCTGAAGTTCACGATAAGCGGAACGTCAGAAACCGTCACTATATTTTCTATGGTGGTTTTCATATGAATAAGCCCCTTCCGTCAAATGTCTGTTTAAATACACATAATATTCCCGATCCGTAAAAGTCATATTGCTTTCGGCGGTGACGTCAGTGCATCTTTGCAGATAACGGCGGGACGGCAAGATAGAGAAATAACCGAAAGACCGAAACTGTCTTTCGGTTATTTCTCTTTCCGGAGTATAATCATCCGAAAGACTTTAACGGAGATCAAATATTTACATAAATCTATTGTACGG
The DNA here is from genome assembly GCA_934446485.1 of uncultured Eubacteriales bacterium. Classification (GTDB taxonomy): domain Bacteria; phylum Bacillota; class Clostridia; order Oscillospirales; family CAG-272; genus RUG11130. Next base: position 583 of record CAKSEM010000093.1, read on the forward strand.
GCGGCGAAAAAATAGTATAATAAACAAAACATCACAGATGCTACGTAATATGCGGCACCGACCGCACATCCGTTACACTAAGAAAGGCAATCCCAAACATGAACATCAGCGATATCAAGAAAAAAATCACCGAAGGTCAGCTTGACCGACAGTTCACCGATCTTCTGTCAGTTCCCTCAGAGCGCATATCCGACGAACGGCATCGCTACTGCAATGCCGCAGATAGGTTTTCCGACATGTATGGAAACGCAGACGATGTCAGGCTCTTCTCTGTCGGAGGCAGAAGCGAAATATCCGGCAATCATACGGATCACAACCACGGTCGCGTGATCGCCGCTGCGGTAAACCTTGATATACTTGCCGTTGCCGCTCCGACCGACGACGGTGAAATACGCATAAAGAGCGAAGGATTTCCCGAGGACCGAGTTCCCGCTTCCGCCGCCGATGCACCGTCCGAGGATATGTACTTTACGTCAGCTGCGATCATTGCCGGGATGGAGCGTGCTTTCCTTGACGCTGGGTACCGTGTCGGAGGCTTCTGCGCATACACCACATCGAATGTGCTGAAAGGCTCGGGGATCTCATCCTCAGCCGCCTTCGAGGTGATGGTGGGAAATATACTCTCTCATCTCTACAACGACGGTCGTGTTTCCAACGTAGAGATCGCAAAAATGGCTCAATTTGCCGAAAACCGTTACTTCGGCAAACCCTGCGGCCTCATGGATCAGACAGCATGTGCGGTCGGCGGCTTCATCACGATAGATTTCCGCGATCCGACAGAGCCGGAAATTGAGGCACTCGACTTTGACCTCAAGGCAGCCGGATACTCACTCTGTCTCGTTAACACCGGCGGCAACCACGCCGACCTAAATGACGACTACGCTTCCGTCCCCGCCGAAATGAAGTCCGTTGCAAAGCTCATGGGGCAGGATGTACTTCGCGGACTCACGGTAGGCGACCTTGTTGCCAATGCTCCGAGAATACGGCGCGAATGCGGAGACCGTGCTCTTCTGCGCGCCATGCACTTCATAACCGAAAACGACCGCGTCGGCGAGCAGGTTGACGCTCTGAAGCGCTCAGACACAGACAGCTTCTTCCGCGGTGTTACCGACAGCGGAAATTCCAGCTTCAAGTACCTGCAAAACGTGTACACGGTCAAAAATGTTGCCGAGCAGGGACTCTCCGTGGCACTGTGCATTACCGAGCACTACCTCAAAAACAAGAGGGGGGCTTGCCGAGTTCACGGAGGCGGATTTGCAGGAACCATCCAGGCATTCATACCGAGCGAGCTTGCTTCCGAATACAAGTCGCTCATAGATTCCGTCTTCGGAGAGGGTGCATGCCACATACTCTTTGTACGCCGTGCAGGCGCTGTCGAGCTCACGCTCAAATAACAAAAAACGGTAGTTCGGGAGGCTTTTTCTTCATATGAATTCAGATAAAAAGAACGGGACTCTGAAAAAGGTCCTGATATTCACGATTAACTTCGTCTGGCTGCTGCTCGTTTATAAGATCATACTGTTTCTTGCCGACCGTTTCAATTACATGATATATTATATCGGCATATCTGTATACCTCGCCGCAGCTGCGGTGCTGTTCTGCGTGTTCTACGCAAAGCGCGGCTTCACGCTCAGCGTGAAGCCGACATCGCCGGACGAGCTTCCGCCGGAGTGGTCTCCGGTCGAAAAAGCCGAACATCTGAAAGCGGAAGCTCAGCGCCGTACCTCATCAGAGCGTCTGCTCTATGTTCTGATCCCGATGGTGTTTACGATAATCATAAATTACATAGAGCTCTTCATCCCACAGCTACTGAATTCGATTTTCTGACGATGAAAAGTATAACTGTGATCGCACCCGGAGCTCTCCGAGAGCGTTACTTCCGTGAAGCCGCCGATGAATACAAACGCCGCTTGTCCGGCATGTGCCGCATCGATGAGGTTGAAGTGCGCGAAGAACGGCTTCCTCAGAACCCGTCAGATGCCGAAATTGCTTCTGCACTCGAGCGCGAGGCAGAACGAATTCGAGCAGCAATGCCAAAGCGTGCCTTCACCGTCGCTATGTGCATAGAAGGTCGCGAGCTCACGTCGGAGGAATTTCAGAAAACGCTTGAGAAAGCATCGCTTGAGGGTGCATCTTCCGCTGCATTCATCATCGGCTCCTCTTTCGGACTGTCCGAAACATTAAAAAGAGAGTGCAGCCTGCGCCTATCCATGTCAAGAATGACGTTTCCTCACAAGCTTGCGCGCGTCATGCTGTACGAGGCCGTATACCGCTCATTTGAAATTGCAGCGGGCACAAAATATCACAAATAGAGCCCTGCGGAGTTGCCCGCTCCGCTTCGGAAAGCTGAGGTGATCCAAATATGAAACCGATCAGACGAACGGTTCTCAGCCGCATTATAGTCATAGCCGTGTTCGCGGCTGTCGCCGTATTCGCAATCACACGCGCCGCAACCGTACTGCCGCATGATGAACCGACTGACGACAGCACGACTGACGGAAACGGCGGCAGCTCCGGCACGGTATATGTAGACCGCGAAAACAACTCATCGCTGAATTCCGACGAGCTCGCCTCGGAAATGAAGCAAAATCCCGACGGTTCGGTCAAGCTCATAACCGATACGACACTCTTTGAAAACAGCCGCGCCGTACTCCCGGGTGCGGGTCGGCTCTCCAACAGCGGTCACCATACGTCCGACCTTCCGTTCACGGGTGATGCGTTCGTCATTGCAAAAATGATGCCCGAGTTTGACATTCCCGACACATTTTCGCGCAGAAAACGAACCTCCAAGCAGCTCAAGTATGTTCAGCTGTCAGATTACAGCCAATTCACAGCAGAATATACCGATGTTGAAGAGGATCGCCCGGCGATCGAGCTTTATATGGGGTATATGTTTGTCGATAACGGAGAGAAAATCGACATCGTATCGTCCTCCGGAAAGTATCTCACCACGTTCGATGACGGAGAATATATTCCGGCATACACACGCGATACCGACGGCACCCCCCTCTTCTATCGGACTGTAACCGTCAACAGCGGGCAATTCGACGAAGAAAATATCGTCCGAAAGAAAGACACCGTCCGCGCACGTGAACCTCACGAAAAGGAAAAGAACGTTCAGATCATCGGTAAGATCGAAAACGAAGGCAAAGGCAACCCCGTCACCGAGGAGACCAAAGCATACTACAGACTATCTTCAGACGGTTCATATTTCGCGCAGAGCGGATACAACGACCTGACCGACGGACGCGGACTGTACTTTGACTATCCGGCGTACTACGGCATCTCCGACAGCGGCATCACGCTTTCCGCCGAAACGTACAACAAGTACCTAAAAAATATAGACGGTAAAATAACTCTCGAACACCGTGCCGACTGGAGCTACAAACGGTACAGCACAGTCATAACAGACCGAAAGTTCGACCGCGCATTCTCTTTCAGCAACGGACTCGGATGCGTTATAACCGAGAGCTACTACCAGGACGGCGGTATGTACTTTGTGAACACATCGGGGCGCCGTGCCTTTGAAACCGTCAAGAAATACAACAACAGCATGGACAGATACGTTATCGAAAACATCGTTCCGCCGATAACGACAGGTCCCGAAAGCATAGGATACTTCTACTATGACCACGGGCTCGTGCGCGCGAGATTTGAAACGATCGATTACTGGAGCTACGTCACGAACAACATAATCCGTGTCAATTCAACACGCGAGATTCTGCTTGACAAGTCGGGGAATCACTTCCCTCTCCCGGTTGGTTACGATCTTGAAGCTTATTCGGACGGAATGATACTGCTCTCCCGTAACGGTCTGTACGGTTTCATGGATTATACGGGAGAATGGATCGCCCAGCCCGTGTACAGCGATGCAGAGCCGTTTTCCGAGGGTCTTGCCGTACTCCGTCTGCCCGATGGACGCTGCGGAATGATCGACACTGCCGGAAACATTGTCCTCCCTTTCGGATATGATTACATTTCTTCCTGCTCCGACGGGATCATTGCAGCGTATTCCAAGGACGCAGGCTGGGAAATCCTTCGAAAGATGACTGCATAAGTGTATTCGCAACAACATATAGTTGTCTTGCAAAAGTGAGCCCGCGCGGCACGCCGCGCGGGCTCACTTTAAATGCTCGGTCGCGGAGGTTCACCGGTATATGCAGACGGTTTTCGCATATCTTTCCGATATACTCAATAGCTATCTGATGCCGCCGCTGCTCATTCTCTGCGGCATGATGCTTGCCATTGGAATAAAACTGCCGAAATTTCTCGTACCGCATCGATTTTTCAAAATCCTTTACGAATCATCCGAAAGCAGCGGAGAGTCTCCGATTCGTGCCATGTGCACTGCCCTCGCAGGCACGCTCGGTGTCGGAAATATTGCGGGAGTTTCAACCGCGATTACGGCGGGCGGCGCCGGTGCTGTCCTTTGGATGTGGATAGGCGCAGTAGTTTCAATGAGCGTAAAGTACGGTGAAGTCGCACTTGCTGTCAAATACCGTCGCCGTACGGCGAACGGCTTTACCGGCGGCGCAATGTACACTATGCGTGACGGTCTGGCAAAATCTATCGGTGCCGGGCGCGCAGCAGCGCTCGGCGGGGGCTTTGCCGTAATGTGTATTATAAACTCGGAAATATTGTGCAGTCAAATTCCGCATCTGTAGTATTTCCCGGGAAATCGCCCTACATTATCGGCGCGTCGCTCGCTGTCGGGCTTCTGATCGTTGCCGCCGTCGGAAGCGCCAAAATATCATCATTCACTTTTGCACTCATACCGCCGCTCTCTGCCTTATATATAGTTCTCTCTTTAGCCGTGATCATCAAAAATGTATCGTTTCTTCCCGAAATTACGAAAGATATTGTCACGGGAGCACTTTCGCCGAAAGCAGCACTCGGAGGTGCTGCAGGCGTCGGCATCCGCGAAGCGATTCGCTTCGGCATAACGCGAGGAATTTTCTCAAATGAGGCGGGTTGCGGAACAGCTCCTTCGGCACATGCATCGGCAAATGTCAAAAGCCCGCACCACCAAGGCTGCTTCGGCATCTTTGAGGTTGTCGCCGATACGCTCATTCTCTGCAGTATGACCGCATTTGTTATACTGATATTTAAAAAACAAGTGCCTGACACAGTTCTCGACGGTGTTCCTCTCACCCTCAGTGCTTTTGACACTCTGGTCGGTCGTTGGGCAGGTGTCGCTATCGGGATATCGATAATCTTGTTTGCATTTGCTACAATCATAGCACAGCTCTACTACGGCAGTGTGGCAATACGGTACTTTACAAGGTCAAGAGTCGCTTATGCGTTGTATGTGGCTCTTGCAGCAGCTGCTTCACTTATAGGGGCGGGGATTGCCCCTGAACGGATGTGGATCGCTGCCGATCTGACCGTCGGAATCATGACGAGCATCAACACAGTCGTTCTGCTTCGCATGAGACATGAAATCTCAGACATCGCAGCAAACAGCTTGCCAAGTAACAAAACTGAGCGTTCAACTTGACTTTTGCATAAAAATGAGATATAATACTTAA
>CAKSEM010000094.1 GCA_934446485.1 uncultured Eubacteriales bacterium
TATGATGTGGTCGTTCGTTATCAGGGCGGCAACAACGCCGGACATACCGTTATAAACGACCGCGGTGAATTTATTCTCAATCTCCTTCCCTCCGGAATTCTTCGTGACGAAACCGTCAATGTTATGGGACCCGGTATGGTTATCGATCTTGAACACCTCTCGGGCGAAATCGGAAGGCTCCGTGAGCGCGGGATCGAAATCACTCCGCGCCACCTGAAAATAAGCGACCGTGCAGTGATATGCATGCCGTACCATAAACTCCTTGACTGTCTTGAAGAGGACAGACTCGGCAAAAACAGTTTCGGCTCAACGCGCCGCGGAATCTCACCTGTATATTCCGACAAGTACATGAAGAAGGCGTTCCGCATGGGCGACCTCTTTGACATGGACTACGTAAGGGAGCGCATGACCGGTATAATCGAATGGAAGAACCTCACCGTAAAGAACGGATACGGCGCAGACCCTCTTACTCCGGAGGACAATATCCGTTGGCTTGAGAAGTTCGGACTCCCGCTCAAGGATTATATCTGCGATACAACTGAGTACCTCGCTGAGGCCGTAGCCGAGGGCAAGTCGGTTATGTTTGAGGCTCAGCTCGGTGCTCTGCGCGATATTGATTTCGGAATATATCCGTTTACATCGGCGTCGTCAACCATTTCCGCATATGCACCGATTGGTGCGGGAATACCTCAGATCAAGCTTGATGAAACGATCGGCATTATGAAAGCATATTCAAGCTGTGTCGGAGCAGGTCCGTTCACGTGTGAACTTTTTGATTCGGAGGGCGATGAACTTCGTGAAGCCGGAGGTGAATACGGTGCTGCAACCGGCAGGCCACGCCGTGTAGGAGGCTTTGATGTTCCGGCATCAAAGTACGGAGCTATGATTCAGGGGGCGAATTGCATAGCGCTTACCAAGCTTGATGTACTGTCGTATCTGAAGCGTATACCGGTTTGCACTAAATATCTCATTGACGGAGTTGAGACAGACCGTTTCACCGTCGGTCCGAAACTCGACCGAGCAAAGCCGGTATATGAATATCTCGACGGGTGGATGAGCGATATCTCTTCCTGCCGCAGCTTCGACGAGCTGCCTGAGAACGCTAAGAAATATATCAGATATATCGAATCGGCCATAGGCTGCAAGATAAAGTATGTTTCGGTCGGTGCGGATCGCGACGCTTATATTGAAATGAAATAAGTCTGTGAACGGGTGTGCCTCCTGCAATGCGGCACACCCGTTCTTTATCTTAACTATAAAATTATCCTTACGTTATCGGCCGAATTGATCAGCAGCCAGTCGGCAAACAAAAGCCATCGGTTCTTACCGATGGCTTTTGCATTCTCATTTAACTACGAATCCTGCAGGCAGCTTCCACGATGAGTTGGTGTAGTAGAAAGTTACGCTGGTCATGAGGTACTCATTATTATAGTACATGCACGACGAACTTCCGCCGTCAAGATTTGCGGCATTAACTGCACCGTACTCAGTCATGACATTAATGAGGTCGGCAGCCGATGCTCCGAGATGTCCAGATTTTCCGCGGCCGTCAGTCACGAGCATAAGCACTGCCCCGTCAGCTCTTTGCCCTATGGCTGTGCGAGGATTGAGCCCGCTCCCCATGCCGTTGAGCTCGCGCGCCTCATTATTGATTATAAGCTGCACAAAGTGGTTGTTTGAGTCGCTCGACTCCTCCTGAAATGTAACTGCATCGCGAATCTGCTTTTCTGTAACAAGATTTTCAACATCTGCAGCGGTCATTTGAGATATGTCGATTATTTGCAGAATGTTGTCGCTTGTAAATCCGATAAGAACTAGGCCCGGATACTGCTGCGGTTCATTCATCTGAATCTCGCCGTTGCAAACGACGACGCCGTAAGGCGCGCCCCCGGAGTTGTTCATGGAGTTGTAAAGTCCGCCGTTGATACCGCCGACGGCACCTGCAGATTTAACAAGCTCGTCAAGCGTTACGCCCTCATCTCTCCACGGATATATTGTCGCAAGCGAAACCCTTGACGGATCTTTTACGATCATCATAGTACCGTAAAACGTCGAGCCGGAGACCTCACGTATTTCTATCGGGTCGGTATTCACGTCTCCGTCTCCAGCCACAGAAATGCTTCCGGTTGCGCCCCCGACCGTGATGAGTTTGTCATCCACATCATCATTGAGGTCCTTCATAGAATTCTTGTCAACTATCGCCTGAATCTTGTCGGCGCTCAGAAACCAAGAGGCGAGAAATTTGAGCTGCCCTGTTTCGAGTATCGTGGTAACGAACATCTGCTGTGCTGCCGGAAATGCATCGGAGCAGATCATTCTGAGGGAGAGGAACAGCGTTGCTGCCAGCATTGCAATAACTGTCAAAAGCACAGCGAACACACGAGCGACTGTGCATCCGATAACCTGTGCTGTCGATTTTTTGGGCGGACGTCTGCGCCGCTGAGGACGCTGTGTTCCGCCGCTTCGATATTCTCTCTGCACGGGAACGCTCTGCCTTCCGGTTGAGTCCGGATAACGTCTGCCGGAGGCGGCGTATCTGTTTCTGTTATTACCGTTATTCTGCATCTTTGTGTCCTCCGCCGTCACTTAACTATCTCTTTCATGCAAACGAGCTTCCATGTGCCGGTCTCAGCATACTTGACAAAGTAGAAGCGATCGTTCATCGAGTCCGTAATGTGCTTTCCGTCCGACAGAGTCATCTGCTTGTCAAACTTGATATCGACTGAGAAGCAGTTATCGGTAATGCGCACATAATTTCCTACCGATTCACCGGTAAACGGCGGATTATCAAGGGTGTGTATGCTTGTAAATGTTATATCAATCCCGTTTGCATATTTAGTCGCAACCTCATACTGATAAGATGCCGGTATCAAATAATCCGTCAGTCGGTAGAACGGCAGATCGTTAGACATGAACAGGCTCCAATTCTCAGCAACGGTCAGAACGTCAATTTGTGACGCGATTTCGGCAGGAACATCGGTGCCCGACGTGAGTCCCGTGATGTCAAGCGAATGCTTTGTCGGATCGACATCGACCTTGTTGCCGCTGCTGTCCGTCACGTCTATTACAGCGTCGTCCTTGAGTATCGCAATATTATATACCGACAGTTTCGGCAGCGTCGGATCATACTGCGCAAATGTCGAGAAGTCCGGATTGTCAGTGCGGCTCACGGCAGTTTCGGGAACAGCAGCGCCGTTCACAAGTACAGAGGCACCGTCGTTAGCCGTGATGACCATATATGTGAGCGGCAGCTCATTGCCACCCTCATATCCGACAGAGTTGCCGAAAAGGTCGGATATCTTAACCTCAGGCTTATTTATCAGGCGAATATCATAACGGACAAGCCCGCTCTCGAGCACATCTCCGGGATGCGCCTGCCCATTGAGTTCAACCGACAGTGTTGACGGCAGCGTAAGTGAATAGTTGAAGAGAATCGGTATTACACGACTTCCCTTTAAGGTGTACTTCGCAACGTTTCCTTCCGAGTCCGAAATTACAAAATTCGGTTTGAGATATATCCCGTCAACGGTGTAATCAAGTCCGCCGTCGGAGCTTTCGACTGCGTCAGCCGCAGTCAGAGGAACACCGTTGAGTGCGACGGTGAACCCATCGGGGACGGAAAGAGTATATTTGTGAGATTCAATTACGGGTTCGACGTGCTTCAGCGTCCATTCGCGCGATGTAAAAACCGCGAGTCGTGTCACAGGCTCGCTCAGCGCCCGCAACGTAATCTCCGCAAACGTAAATCCTCCGCTCTTTACGTTATAAACGAGTTCATCCTCGGCGTGGGCTCCGGCTTTTTGCGTAATCTCTATATCATCGGCGGAAAAAAGGTCTGCATACGATTTTTTCATATCGAGCCCCTCTTCATATTTCCCGACGGTTACGCCGTCGGGAAATATCATATAGCTCCACAGCTTCCCCGCCTCGGATTCTGCTTTCAGCTCGGAAAAGACCTCCTCAGCGCATGCCTCGGGCTGCGCCGCCTCGTAATCCTTCAGCAGATGCCTCACATACATCAGCGCTGCAATTGCAAGCACAATAAGCACTCCGAGTATTATAAAATAAACATATTTAAACGTATTTCCGCTTTTTCTCCTCATTCTGAGCTCCTTCTTGCGTTTGGAAATTCAATGCGTTTTTCTTATCAGATATTTGCATTCGTGCGGTGAAACCGTTCATGCAGATTCATTCGGCACTTTTGATATCTGCTTTGCGATACAGCATAGAGACGATTCGATAGCTGAGATATGCAAAACACAGTCCAAGCACTACGCTGGTCAGTACATCCGTCGGATAGTGGACGTAAAGATAAAGTCGGGAGATGGCGATCAAGACCGCAAGAACGAGCGACGGATATCCGATGCGCCGATCCGTAAACATAAGTGAACCGGCGGCACAGAATGATGCCAAAGTATGCCCTGACGGGAAAGAGTAATCCGTAAAGCGTTTAGTCAGTAAAATCGCATCTGGATTTACGTCGTACGGACGAATACGTCCGACGAGCGGCTTTAAGATCAGATTGCCGACCAACAGACTCAAAATCAGCGACAGACCGACGGTAACTCCGGCGCGTCGCGTCTTTTTGAAGCAGATCAACACAACGGCAAGTATGATCCAGACAGCGCCGAGATCAGCAAGTGCTGAGAGGGGTGGCATAACTCGGTCGAGAAAGGTGCATTTGAAGTGGCTCTGAATCCAATCAAGTATAGCGATCTCCGAATTGTTAAAGAAATTCAACTTTAAAAGGTCCTCCGATCCCGGAATCAAAGGGATTCCGTCTCATTGCGAACATTGAACACCCAACGGTGCTGTATTCGGAAGCTGATAAAAAACAGAAGCGTGTCGATCACGGTTTTCAGCAAAGTTGAAAGCCATGCGGATGTGACACCAAAGATGTGCTCCGATCCGAATACGAGTGATGCCGAAACAGCAAGCTGTACGACTGCTAGCGCATAATAACGGACGAGGGTACCTGCACGCGGCTTCTCGCCGAACACGACACGTGAATTCACAAAATAATTAATGAGCGACGATATTATCCTTGCAGCAGCAGCACTGGTATATGTGATCGGAAGCGGAATTATGGCGAAAATCGCCGTTTTTCGGAACAAGAAATAAGCGAGTTCGTCGGTCAGCGCCGATGCGACCGAGCTTAAAAGATACTTCAGGATCAATGAATATATGCGCACGCTGTCTCTGACTACTCTGAAATGTGAGGAGCGGTTTTCCTCGATATAGACTGTTGTGATCTTCACCTCGGTAAAAGGGATACGCCGCCGATTCATCAAAAACAGCATATTCGTCTCATATTCATATCGGTTGCCGTCTGCCTCGGCAACGGCAGCAAGATACTTAGCGGGGATAGCGCGCAGTCCCGTTTGGGTGTCACTGATTTTCATGCCGAAGAAGAGCTTGAATACAGCAGAAGTGATACGGTTGCCGGCGCGGCTGCGTGCGGGGGTTGAGGGGTCGGAAAAATCTCTGACACCCAGTACAACTTTGCCCGTTTCACACATCTTATCCGCAACGGCGCATATGTCGCATGTCAGATGCTGTCCGTCTGCATCCGCAGTGACCACTCCCGATGCTCCTATTCGCTCCGATACAAAGTATGAGAATGCCGTTTTGAGAGCCGCGCCCTTACCTCTGTTCACTTGATGACGCAGAAGTGTGCATACGGACATATCCGAAACCTCGGAAAAAACATCTGCGAACTCTGCCCCGCTTCCGTCATCGATGACGATTATATCCGAAAAACCGGCGTCCGCAAGCCCCTTTAAGGTGCCGAGGAGTTTGCTGTCCGGCTTGTATGCGGGGATTATAACAGTAACATTGCGATAATTCATCGAGCAGTTCTGCCTTTCGCTATCTAAAATCATTCAAAATATCACCTGCGGCGCGGACGTTTGCGGGAGCGTGTCCAGACGGTGCCGATGTATAACATCGCAGTGCATACAAGTACAGCGGCGATTATCAGGATGATTATCACCGTGAAAGAAAGCGATGAACCGAAAACGCCTGCGAAATGCGTATTGTTACTCTCAACAGTTGACACGCGATCTGAATTATCAGTAGTATCGCTG
>CAKSEM010000095.1 GCA_934446485.1 uncultured Eubacteriales bacterium
CCGCGAGCTGGAAGCCACGACTCCGGACGAGCTGGTGCTTGATCTTTCGGGCGTCAGCTTTATGGACAGCTCAGGGCTCGGGCTGATACTCGGACGTTACACTAAGGCACGCGAACTCGGAATCGAATTCAGCATCAGCCATCCGACCGATGCCACAATGAAAATACTGTCGCTCGCGGGCGGTGAGCGTCTAATTACGATAATCAAATAAGGAAGGTATAGCTATGAAGACCGAATGTATAAATGAGCTGCGATTCCAGCTCCCGTCATACTCAAACAACGAATCTGCGGCGCGCGCCATAGTATCGGCGTTCTGCGCTGCACTGAATCCGACCGTCGATGAAATATCCGACATTCGCTGCGCTGTGTCGGAGGCAGTGACCAACTGTACCGTCCATGCTTATCGCGACATGATAGGTAAGATCAGCGTAACCGTCCGTCTTTACTCCGACCGCTCGGTAAGACTGCAGATACGTGACCGCGGCTGCGGAATCGCAGATGTCGAAACCGCATTGCAGCCGCTGTTTACCACCGATCCGGAGGGTGAGCGGAGCGGCATGGGATTCACCGTAATTGAAAACTTCATGGATTCAATGTCCGTGAGATCCTCAGTCGGGCGCGGCACCTGCGTCACTATGAAGAAAAAGCTCTCACCTCTGCCGATAAAAAAATAGACTACATATCTATCGGTCGGAGGTGCGTATGACAACAAAACATAAAGAGGGCGCGGATATACACGCCGAAAACGCGATGTATCTCAGAGAGCTTGCCGACGGCGACGAAAGTGCGGTCGAACGGCTGATGACAGCAAACATGGGGCTGGTGACCGGACTCGCATGGCGCTTTTGCGGAAGAGGAACCGATTTTGAGGACCTCGTGCAGATAGGTTCCATCGGAATGCTTAAAGCCATTCGCAGCTTCGACATAGAGCGCGGGACCGCGTTCTCCACGTATGCCGTTCCGTTGATTATCGGAGAGATCAGGAAATATCTGCGCGATGACGGTCCGGTCAAGGTCAGCCGCACACAAAAACGTCTCGGTGCCGAGCTCCTGCGAAAGCGCGAAGCGCATATGCGTGCATTCGGCAGCGAACCCGGGATCGGAGAACTCGCCGATTCGTGCGGTGTCTCACCTGAGGATGCGGCAGCAGCACTTGAAAGCACAGCTCCCGTCCATTCCTTCTCCGAAATCATCGCCGGAGATGATATGCCGCTTGAAAATATAATCCCGTCCCCCGACGACACGCTCGGAAAAACCATAGAATACGTTGCTCTGTCTGAAGCGATCCGTACACTGTGTCCCCTTTGGCGTAGGATAGTCACACTGCGCTACTTCAAGGATTACTCTCAGCAGCAGACAGCGGACGTGCTGGGGCTGTCACAGGTAAAGGTGTCCCGCGAAGAGAAGAAAATATTCGAGCATATGAGGCGAGAGCTTGGGTAACCCGTGCGCGCATATCACACTTCAGGCAAATATCCCGACTTGCAAAAGACACTGCCCTGTGATACAATGAGTATACACAATGGCTGCCATATACTGTCGATGCACCGACGGTGCATCGAATGATCAGCCTGCCGGAGGGAGACGACTGGGCATGTCTCAGATAACAAAACGCGCACTGGAACACTCACTCAAGAATCTCCTCATGAAAAAGCCGCTCACTAAGATAACCGTAAGCGATATCGCCGAAGATTGCGGCATAAGCCGAATGACCTTCTACTACCACTTCAAAGATATATACGATCTTGTGGAGTGGTCGTGCCTCAAGGATGCAAAACAGGCACTTGCCGAAAATAAAACATACAACACATGGCAGCAGGGGCTTTTGCAGATCTTTGAGGCTGTGCGCGAAAATAAGCCGTTTATCATGAACGTTTACCGCTGTATCCATCGGGAGCAGGTTGAACGGTACCTTGCCCCGCTCGTGGACAACCTCGTACTCGGTGTTATAGAAGAGGAGTCCTCCGGGATCTCCGTGCGAGATGACGACAAGCGGTTTATAGCACAGATATATTCTTATATATTTATCGGTCTTATGCTCGATTGGATACGGGACGATATGCGTGAGAATCCGAACGATATCGTATCACGCCTTTCAAAATTGATCCGCGGCTCCGTGGCGGTTGCCATCTCCCGATTTGAGCTTTGATATTATCAAATCGACCGATCTGATTAAATTTCGGACAATGCATCGCTCAGTGATAAAACTTCTGTCACTGAGCGATTTCTGTCTATTGTAGATTCGGTGGAAGCGGGTATAATAATGGCAGAAACAAAAACTTAAAGGAGGTTTCTGTCATGTATTATTCTGCCGGAAATTACGAATCGTTCGCACGCCCCGAAAAGCCTAAGGATGTTGATAAAAAGTCCGCATATATCATCGGCACGGGACTTGCCGGTCTCACCGCCGCATTTTACCTCGTTCGCGACGGACAGATGAAAGGAGAGCACATTCATCTTCTCGAAAAGCTGGAGCTCGCAGGCGGAAGCTGTGACGGACGCAAGGATGTGACCAAGGGCTTCTTCATGCGCGGCGGGCGAGAAATGGACAACCATTTTGAGGTCATGTGGGACACGTTCCGCGACGTACCGTCGATCGAAACTCCCGGAGTTTCGGTTCTCGATGAGTATTACCGGCTCAACAAGCACGACCCGAACTATTCACTCTGCCGTGCCACTGTGAAGTGCGGAGAGGACGCACATACCGACAAGAAATTTACACTTGATAAGGAATCGGCACTGGCGCTGTCTAAACTGTTCCTCACCCCCGAAAAGGATCTCGAGGAGAAAAAGATCTCAGATGTGCTTCCGGAATCCTTCTGGGAAACGAACTTCTGGCTTTACTGGCAGACCATGTTCGCATTCCAGCGTTGGTCAAGCGCACTTGAAATGAAGCGTTATCTATGCCGATATGTGCATCACATCGACGGACTTCCGGACTTCAGCGCTCTGCGCTTCACAAAGTACAATCAGTATGAGAGCATGATTCTGCCGCTCGTTAAATATCTTGAATCGCACGGTGTACGCATTGAGTACGGTATGGACGTTAAGAATGTCGTGATCGAGACCGTCGGAGACAGAAAGATCGCAAAGCAGATCGTTTATGTCAAGGACGGCGAGGAGCAGACCATCGATCTCATAGAAGACGATCTCGTCTTTATCACCAACGGTTGCTGCACCGACACCTCCTGCTACGGAGATCAGACACACGCGCCGGATCTGTCCGGAATCAAAAACGGATACGGTGAGTCATGGGATATGTGGAAAGCCATCGCTGCTCAGGCGACCGACGGAGAATTCGGAAATCCCGATGCGTTCTGCAACGATATAGATGCCACCAACTGGATGAGCGCTACCGTTGCGACATCAGATGAAGAGGTCATCCGCCGCATCATGGATATCTGCCACCGCGACCCGCGTTCGGGCAAGGTAACGACCGGCGGTATCGTGACGGTAAAGGACAGCCGTGACAACTGGTATCTGTCCTGGACCATCAACCGTCAGCCTCAGTTCAAGTCTCAGGATAAGAACACGGTTCTGGTCTGGCTGTATTCGCTGAACACCGACCGCGAAGGTAACTACGTCAAGAAGTCTATGCGGGACTGCACAGGTGAAGAGGTCTGCCGTGAATGGCTGTACCACATCGGCGTGCCGACCGAAAAGATCGACACTCTGGCGCACGATGCCTGCAACACCACGACCTGCTTCATGCCGTATATCAACGCATTCTTCCAGCCGCGCAAGGAATCGGATCGTCCGAAGGTCGTGCCCGACGGCTCGGTGAACTTTGCGTTCATCGGTCAGTTTGCCGAAACCCCGCGCGATACCATCTTCACCACCGAATATTCGATGCGCACCGGTATGGAATCGGTCTACACTCTGCTCGACATCGACCGCGGTGTGCCTGAGGTCTGGGGCAGCAAGTACGATGTGCGTGAACTGCTTCGCGCCTGCTACTATGCAATAGACAAGAAGCCGATCACAGATGCAAAGCTGTCGTTCAAGGAACGCGAACTGCTGCGGATAGTCATGAAGAAGATCGCCGGCACGGATGCCGAGCTGCTGCTTCGCGAGAGCGGACTGATCGAATAAACAGAACACGTTAGAGCGACTGTGTAAAAACAGCCACGGATCACCGATAAAAACGGTGATCCGTGGCTGTTCTGCCGTCGGTTGACTTGAAATTGTCACACCTTCGGGAGATTCCATTTGAATTTTGCAGCGCACACGCGAAGGATCAGAATTGTAACGATACCCGAGATCATAGCAACACTTTTATCAAAGGAATAGATCGCCGCGCAAACGGATGCTCCAATCAGACTTGCAGCGGCATAAAACCTTTTCACAAATATCACGGGCTTTTCAGCCGCAAAAATATCTCTCAGGACACCGCCGCCGACACCCGTCAATACTCCGAGAAATATCTGCAAAAACACATTGTTAAGGCCTGACGCCGCCTCGATACCGACGACTGTAAACGTACCCAAACCAAGCGCATCTATCGCCACAAAGACTATATTGTCAACATTGATGCGATCTCTGACAAAAGGAAGAAAGACCAGCAAAGAAACGACGACCGATACGCCGGCATACAGCGGTTCTCTGAGCGATTGCGGCGGCGTCAGACCTATCAAAATATCACGGACTATCCCTCCGCCTATTGCGGTCGTTACGCCTAATATAACGACGCCCAAAATGTCCATCTTCTTTTTGACCGCAACCATTGCACCCGATATTGCAAATGCAACGGTCCCTATTATTTCAAGAATAAAATACATTGCTGAAACCTCACCCGCCCGAAATCCACAGAGTATAGTATGTGGCAGAAATACCCCGTCAGTCCGATGCTGCAAGCACACGGCACACATCCTAATTGCCTACCGCGCCATTATCTTTCTGAGTTCACCCTCAATAAAGGAAGCCAAGACTCTGTAGCCCGCTTCAACGAAATGGAGTCCGTCATTCGCCTGATACACACTCTCGTTTTCAGGAGTGAACTCAGGTACATGCGCACTTTCGATCACTGCAAGTCCCTCATCTGCCGCAAGCTGTCTCGTAAATTCTCCGGCTGAGGTAACATTGTTTATATATCCGCAATTTGAAAACGCTCGGTTTTCGGTCACGTGAGTCGGTGTGAGAAGGATGATCTCAGCTTTCGGGGCATCATTGCGGCAATGCGCCACGATCCGTCTGTAGCTATCATTCTCCGGATTATTCTCCGCCGCACTCAATCCGCCGTTTGCGCCGAGCATGATCAGTATATAATCGGATCCTCGCACATCAACATTTCCGTCCTCGTAATACTCAAGCATAGTTGAAGCGCGAAACCCGCATTTTCCGAAATTGCGCACCTCCCACCCAGTATTTTGTGCCAAAAAATACGGATAGTTTTCCTTATGGACGTTCGCGATGCCTCTCTTGCCGAATACTCCGTAGTCCCCCTCCGTAATACTGTCCCCTATACAAGAAATTATCATGATTTTCCTCTCTTCCGGTCATTGCCGTGAATCGTCGGTACAGGACCCGCCATTTTCGGCAATGCCGAGTCCCGGACCGATCCGTAAATATGAATATATCACAAATCTCTCATCAAATCAAGACAGGTCACGGTACTTTGACAAAAATCTTGTAGCAAAGCACTATTTGCAGAATGGCTCTGATACTGCGCGATACCGGCTGCACCGGGTAAAAATCCCGAAAAGATGTGCTGTTCTTTAACGGGCAGTGGGAAATATTTGATACAACTGCTCAAAACGATGATGATATATCGGCATATACAGTGCGCCGACCGACCCGACACACATTGAAACCAAGAAAGTGATACGGCTCGGCAAATCCGTCGTGCACGATCTCTGCCCCGCAGCAAAAACAACGTGCAACGATACACCGCTTCTACAAATATTTTTGAAGTTTTCGCTTGACTTTTCGACA
>CAKSEM010000096.1 GCA_934446485.1 uncultured Eubacteriales bacterium
GGCTATGCCGGTATCAAAGGCACGGCGTATTTCGCCGGGCATGACAGAGACGTTCTTCTGTCTGCCGTAGACATCACAGAAGGCGAGGCGGATAAACTTTATGTCCTCCTCCTCAATGTACTGCATGATCTCTTCTGCCGAATAGTTCATATAGTGTCCCTGCCTTTCGTAGGTTTCAGTTTGCAACATACATCTGCCGGTACGGATTCTTGGTGTCGGGCGTTACGACTGTGAATTCACCTCTCATGATCTCACTCAGATCAAGCCCGAATGCGTTGCAGTAGTCGCGCATGTCATTTTCTATTTCGGATAGCTCGGCGTCAGCGGCGCGGTGCACCGTGACTTGCCCCGGAAAGCTTATTTTGCGGCAGTCGGAACGGAGAAACATCCGCCCGCCGTGCATACCGGTGCAGGGAAAGTTTCCGACGATATCATGACCGTCATCATTCAGTCCGAGTATGATTATCATTCCTCCCGCAAGGTACTCTCCGAGGAAGCTGCCGCATCTGCCGCCGATAACGATCACCGGGTGCTTGTCGCGGTACGCTTTCATGTGGATGCCGGCGCGGTAACCGGCGTTTCCGCGGACGAAGATGCGCCCGCCGCGCATTGCGTAGCCTACAGCATCGCCGACATTTCCGTTTATTATGATCTCGCCGGCGTTCATTGTGTCGCCGACGGCGTCTTGGGCATTGCCGAGAACGGTGATTTCGGCTCCGTTCAGATATGCGCCGAGTGCATTTCCGGGAGTTCCCTTTACGGTTATCTTTTTATTTTCGAGTCCGGCAGCGATAAAGCGTTGACCGAGGCACGAATCGATGAGAACGTCGCCGTCGGCAGCCCGTATCTGCTCGCCGAGCTCCTTATAATCATATTTTGAAGCATCTATCAACATTATACCACACCTCCGAGAGTTTTTCTACGGTATTCGTCAGAAAATGCTATGAGCGAAGGAGATTCCGCAATGGATGGGAAATCAACCTCGCAAAGCGGCACGCGATGTCTGATAAGCGACGTATAGATGCCTGCCCGAGCGATGTCGCCGATCAGGATGAACCCCGTGAGGTATCCGTCCTTCATGAAGAATCGGCGCAGTCCTCCCTCACGGCGTATCTCTTTTACGGTGCCGCCTTCCTCAGCGGGAAAATAAGTACCCGCAGTCATGGCATGAAGTCCGAAGAAGCCGATCGAATTCATCGGGATCGCACAGTCAAAGGTTTCGCTGCCGCCTGCCATATTGGCGCCTGCGCACCGTCCCTGCAGGTTTGCATTCGGAAGAAGTGCCAGAACGCGCTCGCCGCCGAGGGAGATATCGCGACCTTCGGTGCAGTCGCCTGCGGCATATACACCGCGAAGGCTCGTCTCCATTCTGTTGTTTATGCGTATGCCGCGACCGACGGAGCCTCCGGCGTCTGCTACGAGCGAAGTGTTTGCTCTGACGCCTACGGCAAGTACGAGCAGATCAAACTGAACGTCTGTGTCGCTTTTCATATGAGCGGTATTCCCTTCAAAGCAGTCTGCGGAATCGCCGAGCATGAACTTTATTCCGTGAGATTCAAGCCTTTCCTGCATTACGGCGGCACAGCCGTCATCGAGTATGCTTGACAGAACGCGCGGAGCAAGGTCGCAGACGGTAATGCTGCCGACGCGTCCGGCAAGTCCCTCTGCACACTTCAGCCCTATAAGCCCTGCGCCGACGATGAGTACGCGTGAATCGGGGCGGCATGCCGCCTCAAGTGCTAGTGCGTCGTCAAGCGTCATGAATGTGAATTTCCGCTTTACGGTGTCGAGTCCGCCGAACGGCGGCACGAACGGCGCAGAACCTGCGGCGACGCATATGCGGTCGCATACGATTCTGCTGCCGCCCTCGAGTGCGACGTAAGTACCGTCAGGTGCGATGGATGCCGCACGTCCGTATATAAGGCGGCACCCCATATCATCATAAAATGTGTCTGGGCGGTACTTCATTCGTTCCGTGTCGGTCTTGTTCTCAAGATAATAGGATATGAGCGGGCGACAGTATGCATGGTGTGCTTCGCCCGAAATCACGGTGATCTCACCTGCGGTATCGTGCTCGCGAATCCCTTCGATGCATGATATCGCTGCACTACCGTTGCCGATTATGACGTACTTCACTTAGACTCCTCCCTCTCTTCATATACTATCGCACGGTTCGGACAGCCGCGTACGCACGCGGGCGTGCCTGCGGCTGTTCTGAGACACAACTCGCACTTCTGTACCGCACCCTCACCGTCGCGGGAGATCGCACCGTACGGACATACGAGTATGCAGGTGAGACATCCCACACATTTGTTGTGATCTATTCTGACGGCTCCGTCGTCACCGACTGACAGAGCGCCGGAGATGCAGCTTCTGACGCAGAGAGGATCCTTACAGTGGCGGCAGGATACGGCGTACGTGATGTCGCCTGTGTCTTCGACGCAGATGCGCGGGTGGATCTCTCGGTCACGCAGCGCGCGTACCATATCTGTCATTCCGGTAGCGGCAAAGGCGCAGTTATATTCACAAAGGCGGCAGCCGAGACACCACTTTTCATTTACATATACTCTTTTCATTCTCCCGCGTGCGAGATACCGAGTATCTCGAGCTCCTTTCCGTTAAGTCCGACACCGCGCAGCATAAGTCGGTTGCCGCGCAGGGCTTCGATAGAGTTGATACCCATTCCGCCCATGATTTCCATGATCTCATGACGCCATGCCGTCATGAGATTTACGAGCCGCTCCGAGCCGATGTCGGGGTTCAGACGACGAACAAGGTCCGGGCGCTGTGTTGCGATACCCCAGTTGCAGCGGCCGCTCTGGCATGTGCGGCAGAGGTGGCAGCCGAGCGCAAGGAGCGCTGCTGTTGCAACATAGCAGGCATCCGCACCGAGCGCGATCGCCTTGACAACATCCGAGGCACTACGTATTGATCCGCCGACGACGAGTGAAACATTTCCGCGAATTCCTTCATCGCGCAGTCGTGAATCCACCGCGGCAAGTGCAAGCTCTATCGGTATGCCCACATTGTCGCGTATTCTCGTGGGGGCAGCTCCCGTGCCGCCGCGGAAACCGTCTATGGCGATTATATCGGCGCCGCTGCGCGCGATGCCGCTCGCAATGGCAGCTATGTTGTGAACCGCCGCGACCTTTACGATGACGGGCTTCTTATATTCGGTTGCTTCCTTCAGCGAATAGACGAGCTGACGCAGATCTTCAATGGAATATATGTCGTGGTGCGGAGCAGGGGAGATAGCATCGGAACCTTCGGGGATCATTCGTGTGCGCGATACATCTCCGACGATCTTCGCGCCGGGCAGGTGTCCGCCGATTCCGGGCTTTGCGCCTTGTCCCATCTTGATCTCAATTGCAGCGCCTGCTTCGAGGTAGTCGCGGTAGACGCCGAATCTTCCCGAGGCGACCTGCACTATCGTATTGGCACCGTATTTGTAGAAGTCCTCATGAAGTCCGCCCTCACCTGTGTTGTAGCATATACCGAGCTTCTCCGCAGCGCGCGCGAGGCTTTCGTGTGCATTGTAGCTGATCGAGCCGTAGCTCATAGCCGAGAACATGACCGGCATTGACAGCTCGATCTGCGGCGGCAGAGTGCAATCTATGCTGCCGTCGGCGGATCGGTTGAGACCCTGAGGCTTCTTGCCGAGGAAGGTTCGGGTCTCCATCGGCTCGCGCAGCGGATCGATCGGAGGGTTTGTCACCTGAGATGCATTCAGCAGTATGTGATCCCAGTATACCGGGAGAGGCTTCGGGTTTCCCATAGAGGAAAGAAGCACGCCGCCGCTGTTCGCCTGTTTATATATTTCCTTGATCGTGTCGGACTGCCAGTTTGCGTTTTCTCGCAGAGAGCAGTCGCTGCGGCGTATCTTCAGCGCCCGCGTAGGACAGAGGGAGACGCATCGCTGACAATCGACGCATTTTGAGTCATCGGACAGCATCACGTGTCCGTCCTCATCGAACGTATGAACCTCATTTGCACATTGACGCTCGCAGACACGGCATTTTATGCATCTGTTCTGATCCCTGACTACTTCAAATTCCGGGTATATGAATTCGACCCCCATCAGAATCGTCCCTCCTTTACATTAACTATGACAGGCTCGCCGCCTGCCGGAGCATAGATGTTCTCCGCATCCCGATCCATAGTGCGGATGGCTGCTTCTTCGCTTGCGATATAAATGCGGTCGCCGTGTTCTCCTACGACCATTGAACGCAGCTTAAGTCTGTCATTCAGCGCCATAAGCCCGCCCTCATAGCCGAACACGATTGAAAACGGACCGGTGATCAAGAGACTCGAAAGAACGGTTCTGAGATATGTGAGCCGTTCCCGCTCTGCGTCATCCTTCCGTTCTATAGTGCTCCAGAACGGAGCGGCAATTACGGATGCCGCCTCCTCCGGTGACATCCCGAGCCGGCGTATGAGGTAGTCCATGATGTACGTTATTACCTCAGTATCGGTCTGAAGCGTACATTTGTATCCGAACATTTCAATATATCTGCGGTTGGCATCGTAGGACGATATTTCGCCGTTGTGGACTACAGTGTAATCGAGCAGTCCGAACGGGTGAGCCCCACCCCACCATCCGGGGGTGTTCGTAGGATATCTGCCGTGTGCCGTCCAGCTGTAGCCCTCATACGAATCGAGGCGGTAGAAATATCCGACATCCTCCGGAAATCCGACCGCCTTAAAGGCACCCATGTTTTTTCCGCTGGAAAAAACGTACGCTCCGTCATATTCGGTGTTTATCTTCATTACCGTGCGCACGACGTACTCTCTCTCGTCAACCTGAGCCTGTGCAAGCATCGATTTAAGCGGAGCGAGAAAGTAACGCCAGATGAGCGGCTCGTCAGTGATCGCGGGAGTCTTTCGGGTCGGTATCGGCTCGGAGGCGACGATCTCGTAACCCTCTTTAAGGTACGATTCGCATGCCTTTCTGATCTGATGATCGTCGAAGAACATGTGGAATGCGTAGAAATCTCGGTATTCGGGATAGATTCCGTATCCGGCAAACCCGCCGCCCAGTCCGTTTGAGCGATCATGCATCGGCACCATGCTTCTGACGATATCCTCGCCGCTCATGCGCACGCCGTCGCGCGAAATGACTGCGGAAATTGCGCATCCGGAGGGGATCCTGACCTGACCTTCTAATTGCTCCATTTCAAGTGACCAACCTTTCGAGAGAAGTTTCCCACACTTCGGGAAAATAACAAAAGGCGCTCATTCCGAGGGAGGTACACCTCACTCATGAATGAACGCCTTTGCTCATTTGATACTGCATTATAGCACACGGGCGGCGCTTTGTCAATACCTTTTTAGAAAAGATGCGGATGTGTCGCGGAAAACATGGCAGCACGTGCGATATAATTATCTGTAGGACTGATTGCACGGGCTTCGGTGCAGATAAAAAATTTCGAAAAAATTCGAAAAAAATGAAAATTAGGTATTGACAAACCGATTTCTGCGGTGTATAATGCAACGCATAAAGGCAAAGGCGTCTTAGAGTTTTGCGGCTCTATGACGCCTTTGCCTTTTCTGATTTCCGTAATTAATTTGAAAAGGAGAATAACCATGAAAACCGTATCTGATTACTTCGGCAGCCTCGTCTTTGACGACAGAGTTATGAAGGCAACTCTGACCGACAAGGTGTACAAGTCGCTGAAGAAGACTATCGACGAAGGAGCGCGCCTCGACATTTCGGTGGCAAATGCCGTAGCCGAGGCAATGAAGAATTGGGCAGTCGGGCTGGGTGCTACTCACTATACTCACTGGTTCCAGCCTATGACGGGCATTACCGCTGAGAAGCATGA
>CAKSEM010000097.1 GCA_934446485.1 uncultured Eubacteriales bacterium
GTACAAGCAGCAGTGAGGAGTCCGCACCGCCCGAATATGCGACGACTATTCGTTGCGCCTCCCGGATCGGAGCATCTAATCCGAGCTGCGTCAACCCGGATGAAAACTTCAAATTTGCATCGGTCATACTCCGACCTCCTTCGTTAAGTCAAATTTCAGCGACTGGATATGTATTCAAACAGTACACAGGTAAGAAAAATCGCGACGGCTCCCGCCGCCACACATTCAAGCATCTGCGGAAGCATAAAGTAAAGTCCCGGTGAAAGTGACGGTTCCTCAGCCATCCTGGATACGGTGTACAAAAGATACACCGATACGATCGACAGCAGGTACCACATAGGTCTCGTAATCTCAAAAAGCACGCCGTCAGAGAATCGTTTGTCACGCATTGAAAATCCCCCGTTTTTGCCGCGGTGCGGCAGATATATTACTATTTTATCACATGCCGCGTCGGATTCTCAAGAGGAAATGTTTTACGCTTCGGTATCTATTATACTCTACCTTCGGTCACTTTTCAACAGCGACTTTTCTCCGAATCGCTCTGCTGCGCCCCGCAATCTCGGATATTAATGAAATACCGAGGTAAACGGCAGTGAACAGCACAATTCTGACCACGGTTCCGAGTGATCCGCGAGACGGCGCATCAATACTTAATACAAATGCCGAAAACGCCGCGGCGGCAACTGGCATCAGAACATCCGACAGATGCGGGGCAACTCCCGATGTGCGCGCTAACCGATGTGTGCTGAGCACGCAATTGAGGGTTTCGCAGAAGTAGACGGACACGATATAACCGCCGATGCCGAATTTCGGCACGAGCAAGAGTACAAGAGCAAGGCTTGACGCCGCATCGATTATATTGATGCGCATTGAGCTGACCTGCTCTCCGAGTCCTTTAAGCATACAGTCTACCGCCGTATCAAAGTACATCACAGGCACAAGCGGCGCCATTGCGCGTATACGTGACGCGCACTCCGCACTGCCGTATACCATTGTGCCGAGCTCATCCGAAAATACAAAGAATACCGCCGCACACCCGATCGAAAATATGAGTGCCGCCCGGTGAACATCGGAGACGGTACGGCGGATCCTGTCACTGTCTCCGAGTGCCGAAAATTCGGCCAGCTCCGGAACGAGCAGCCCCGCAGCAGATGAGATCACGGCAGACGGAAACAGTATGAGCGGAAACGTCATGCCGTGAAGTATTCCGTATGAAGCCATCGCACCGGCTCCGCCGAGTCCGCTCTTTTTCATTCCCCAAGGAATACAGAGGTGCTCGGCAGTGGAAAAGCCCTGACGCGCGAGCGCTCCTCCTGCGACCGGGAGGGATATTGAAAAGACATCCGCCATGTGTGTTCGCGGCACGGAGGCGCCGCCGCGCCCGACGGCGGCTCTGTGAGGCCGGTGATCGTCAAAGAGGTACAGCATCAGATATACAACGAGCGCAACCGCTTCTGTCGCAGCAGCGCCGCCGACCACAGCAAGGCAGGCATACTCAACAGAGTCCGTAAGGCGCGGCACGGTGACGGCAAGTGCGGTCGATGTAAAAACTATCATTACCGCCTGCTCGGTCAGAGCAGCACCGGCGCTCTTATACACCTTTCTGACCCCCGTAAAGTATCCGGATATTGCGGAGCTCAGCGATATTGCGGGAATTGATACAGAAAGCACGCGCAGCGACAGAAGAGTTCGCACATCTCCGAGAAGATGCCGCGCAATGAACGGTGAGCATATATACAGCAGCAGTGCGGTCGGAAGCGCAAACATGAGGCTGTATCCTCCGCAGCGGCACATTATCCCGCGCACGCATCTTCGGTACTCAGCCCCCGAAGCGTTATCGGCGGCAAGCGTCGCACACCGCTCGGCAGTCAGCCTGACAGACGCTATTCCGACTCCCGCCGCGGCAAGTGTCACGGCAAAGCCGTATACGCTCATGACAAGCGTAAACAGCCCCATAGATTCGGCACCTATCTTAGCTGAAACGTACGCATTGAAGCTGACACCGATGCACCTGAGAAGTATGTTGATCGCCGCCAGCGATGCTGCGTTTATTATGAACTGTCCGTTTCTTTTCATGTGTAATCATCCTTTCGTCTATCTATCGGTCTGCTGCGGCATCGCACGCGATGCAGATATAGCGACATTCATGCGGTGTATTATGAATATGCCGATATTCCGCAGTAAAGAAGTTGTCCCGCAGCCCAACATTTTAACCCATTCCCTTTGACAGAGACGGAATAATATATTATAATATATGCAGGTGTTTTCCACTGCCTGCAGGTCGCAATTCACAACGATAACGTCTTAACAAACCGCTGCGGCATGCCGAAGCGACGTGTAGCAGCATATAGAGGCAGCCGTGCAAAACGGATTAAAGCTGCAGAGGGGCGCCTCACTCAAGCATCAACCGAACAGTATCGGCGGTATATCCGAATTACGCCTTGTGTATAACCGAAAAACGGAGATTTCATAATGAAAAGAACCAAATTAAAAGACAGAATCCTTCCGTCATACAGACACGGAGAAGATATATTCAATATGGTGTCACATATAGTCGGCGGCGCATTCGGCATCGCATATCTTGTACTTGCAGTGATATTTTCCGCACTGCACCGCGATCCGTGGGCAGTGGTATCATCGGCTATATACGGTGCCTCCACGGTATTTTTGTTTACGATGTCGAGCGTATATCACGGTGTACGTCCGATCATGGCTCGCCGCGTGCTGCAGGTGATAGACCACTGCACCATATACTTCATGATCGCAGGAACTTACACTCCGTTCACGCTGTGTGTGCTCAGGCGCGCCTCAGCACCGCTCGGGTGGACGATATTCGGAATCATTTGGGGCTTTGCCGCACTTGCAATAACGCTTAATGCCATCGATCTCAAACGATATCAGCGCTTCTCGATGATATGCTATCTCGGCATGGGGTGGTGCATAGTATTCACACTGAAGCCGCTTCTTGAGACGATCGGAGCTGCCGGAGGAGCACTCCTGTTCGGCGGCGGAGTGCTTTACACCGTCGGTGCGGTCCTGTACGGTATCGGTAAACGGAGACCGTACGCCCACGCTCTCTTCCACGTTTTTGTTGTCCTCGGAAGTCTCGCGCACTTCTTCTGTATATTCTTCTATGTGATATGATTAAGAACGGCAATATTTCAAATAACATATTCACTCATGCCGAGCTGTCGGATGCTGCAAAGCAAACGTCAATGTCACGCTCGGCGATCGGGTACTATCTGACACAGCTGATGCTCGATGAGGGAGCGGGATATGCGTGTCTTCTGCTCTTAGACGACAGCCTGCATCTAAAAAAGGCAGTATGCCTCAAGCATGGCCACGGAGAAATCCGTGAAAGCATCGGATCGGTTATAGCGAGAGAAAGCTCACAGCTAGGCAGCGGGTACTTCGTTATAGCTCACAATCACTACAATAAACCTCTCATACCGTCCCCGGAGGATCTGTTCACCACGGATATGCTGCGGCGTCGGTATGCAGACGGAAACATACACTTTCTCGAGCATTACATAATATCGGGAACCGACTACATAACCCTGTCTGACACAGAGCATCGGCACATCAGACGGTACGGCACCGTCGGGGACGGAAAGGATAAATAGGGATGGTACGCACCGAATATACGGACTCACCTGAGATGACCTCGGCTGAGGGAAAACTTCTTGCCGAACAGATCGCTGCATCCGGAGCAACTCAAGGATTCATCGCTCTTTACGGCGATCTCGGTGTCGGCAAAACTGAATTTGTGCGCGGATTTGTCTCAGTTCTCTCTCCTGGAAGCCGAGTCAAAAGTCCGTCGTACACAATAGTTAACGAATACCTGCACGGCACCGTTCCGGTGTACCATTTCGACTTTTACCGCATCGGCGACATATCAGAGCTTGACGGGATCGGTTTTGACGAATACCTTGCAGGCGGAATATGTATTGCCGAATGGTGCGAGCGGCTCGGCGACAGACTGCCGCCTAACTCGATTACCGTTCACATCGAAAAGCGCGGAGAGCATGGTCGGTGCATTACTGCAGAATACCCGGATTCGGAGGACATTTGAATGTGGACACTCGGCTTTGACTCAACATCTCCAACGGTAACGGCTGCGCTTCTCGACGGACACCGACTCGTGTCACAGTATACCGCCGACTCAGCCGCCTCACACAGCACAACACTTCTCCCCGCTATCGAGTCAGTACTTGCGTCAGTCGGAATGGGGGTTCGTGAGCTCGGACTGATCTCCGTATCCGCAGGTCCCGGCTCCTTCACGGGAGTCAGGATAGGCACTGCATGTGCTAAGGGCTTGGCATTTGCATATGATACGCCGTGCATCGGCGTGTCCTCTCTTGAAGCTATGGCGTACCTCTTCTGTGATCTGCCGTGTTTCGTGTACTCATCACTGAGCGCGCGCCACAACAATGTATTCGGCGCCCTGTTCAAATCCGACGGAAACGGCAATGTTATCCGCATAACCGACGACGCACTCATCAGTGCGGACAAGGCGGCAGAAACAGTCGTCGGTATATCCGACGCTCCCGTCTACCTTGTGGGAGACGGCGACACACTATTAACTCCGCACTTGGCGGAAGCGACAGGATTTGAACTCTCGCACACCCCGGAATCGCTCAGACGACCGAGCGGGTACGGCACGGCTCTCGCCGGGTTGAACGCATTTGAAAACTCGGGCAGCAGCGAGAGTTTCCGTGCAGAACAGCTCATGCCGATATACCTGCGAAAATCTCAGGCTGAAAGAGAACGAGAGGCACGGGCGGATGAAATCCGCCCGAATGATCGTTGACTGTACACCGACAATACAACCGCCGCACACGGCGAGAATGGAGCATATATCAGATGAAAACGAACGAGAAGATCACGGTGGCATTGGCAGCGGATCATGCTGGATATCCGCTCAAAGAAGCACTTATCAGACATCTTACCGAGCGCGGTGTTGACTGCATCGACTGCGGGACAAACAGCACAGACAGCTGCGACTACCCCGATTATGCGGTGTCCGGGTGCTGCAAGGTACTCGACGGCGCGGCTGATCTTACGATACTCTGCTGCGGCACCGGAATCGGAATGAGCATAGCAGCTAACAAGCTCCGCGGAATACGCGCCGCGTGCTGCTCCGACACATTCAGCGCAAAATACACACGTCTTCACAACAATGCAAATGTGCTATGCCTCGGAGCGCGTGTCGTCGGCGAAGGTCTCGCATGTGAGCTTGCAGATGTGTTTATAGATACCGATTTTGAAGGCGGAAAGCATCTCCGCCGTATAAATATGATAAGCGACCTTGAGCAATGACCCTCTCGGGCTGTCGATTTCGGCAGCCCGAAAAATTTCTCTGCCGAAACTCAAAGAAAGTTTTTCGCCCGTATTGACAAATGCTTTAACTTTATGATATAATACTTATCGTTCGAGCGATCTGGAATTTGCGGAACATCGTACGTACGGACTCCCGATGGTCGGACTGCGGGCGCGCAAGCGTTTCAATATCCGATGATCGCAGAAGATCAGCAGTTTTCGACTTTCCGAAAGTTCGGTTTGACGGTTGTTTTTAACTTAATATGCGGATATGGCGGAATTGGCAGACGCGCTAGATTCAGGTTCTAGTCGGGGCAACTCGGTGAAGGTTCAAGTCCTTTTATCCGCACCATATAAAGACACCATTGAAATCTGAACCCTTAAGTTCGGAGTCAATGGTGTTTTTATTATAAAATCCAGTA
>CAKSEM010000098.1 GCA_934446485.1 uncultured Eubacteriales bacterium
CTCATCGTCATCGGCGCAGGCCCTGCTGGCCTGTCCGCCGCCATCGAGGCCGCCAAGGCCGGCATGGACGTGATCGTCTTTGATGAAAACGCCCGTCCCGGCGGCCAGCTCTTCAAGCAGATCCATAAGTTCTTCGGCTCCAAGCAGCACCACGCCAAGGAGCGCGGCTTCCGCATCGGCGAGGACCTGCTGAAAGAGGCCGAAGCAGCCGGTGTGACCGTTCAGCTCAATGCCACCGTCATGGGCATCTACGAAAACAAAGAGGTCACTGTAAAGCACGGCTCCGAGGTCGATCATTACAAGGCCGACAAGATCATTCTCGCCACCGGCGCTGCCGAAAACATGATCCCCTTCAAAGGCTGGGACACGCCGGGGGTCATCGGCGCGGGGGCTGCGCAGGCTCTGATGAACCTGCAAGGCGTTCAACCTGGCCAGAAGGTTTTGATGGTGGGCAGCGGCAACGTGGGCTTGGTCGTCTCCTTCCAGCTGCTCCAGGCCGGATGTCAGGTGGTGGCCGTCATCGACGCCGCTCCCCGCGTGGGCGGCTATGGGGTCCACGCAGCCAAGGTCGCCCGCACCGGCGTTCCCTTTTACATGTCCCACACCGTGGTGGAGGCCAAGGGCGGTGGCTATGTAACGAGCGCTGTCATCGCCCAGGTGGACGATCATTTCCAGCCCATCCCCGGCACGGAGAAAGAGCTGGAGGTCGATACCATCTGCATCGCCGTGGGGCTGTCCCCCATGAGCCAGCTGGCCAGCAACGCCACCTGCGACATGGCCCTGCTGCCCAAGAAGGGCGGCCATGTGGCCCTGCTCAATGAGTTCGGCGAGACCTCCGTCCCCGGCATCTACTGCGCCGGCGACGTGGCCGGCATCGAGGAGGCCAGCTCCGCCATGATCCAGGGTCGGGCCGTGGCTGACCATGTGTGCCTGGTCTCCGGTTACCTCTCTCAGGAGGAATTCCAGAGCCGCTACACCGCCTGCCAGGCGGCCTTAGGCCAGCTGCGGCAGGGCATGTTCGCCCCGGAAAACAAGGGGCGCACCGACCTGACCCACACGGACGAGGGCTATCCCCTCTCCCTGAGCCTGCTGCAAAAGGGCTTTGTTTCCGACGAAGAGATCAAAGCCTTCCCCGCCGCCTACTACCAGGCCGCCGGGGTCCACCCCGTCATCGAATGTACCCAGAACATCCCCTGTGATCCCTGTCAGGACGCCTGCAAGAAGGGCTGCATCCAAGTCGGGGCCAACATCGTGAAGCTGCCCGTCATCGATCCGGAACGCCAATGCACCGGCTGCGGGATGTGCGTGGCCAACTGCTCCGGTCAGGCCATCTTCCTGGTCAACGAGGACTTTGCACCGGGCTATGCCTCCATCGGTCTGCCCTATGAATTCCTTCCCCTGCCCCAGGCAGGAGACAAGGGCACCGCACTGGGGCGGGACGGCCAGCCGGTCTGCGAGGCAGAGGTCATCTCCGTCCGCTCTGCACCGGTGATGGACAAGACCAACATCCTGACCATGAAGGTCCCGGTGGAATACGTCCACCAGGCACGCTTCTTCCAGGCATAAAGGGGGCAAAAGGCTATGATGAAACTGAAAAAAATGGTACGGACCGCTCCGACCGCACCCTTCCAGCCCCAGCCGGATGACGACATGCTCATCTGCCGCTGCGAAGAGATCACCAAGGGCGAAATCCGCAAGGCCGTCTATGACGGCATGAGCACCACCAACGAGGTCAAGCGCTGGCTGCGGCCCGGCATGGGCCTTTGCCAGGGCCAGACCTGCCAGAAGCTGGTACAGGGCATCATCGCCCGGGAACTGGGGGCCTCCCCCGCCGACCTGGGGATGATCCAGGGCCGGGCGCCCGTCCGTCCTGTGGAGATCCTGACCTTCAGCCATAACATCACCGACGTAAAGGAGGACTGAGCACCATGACCGCAAAGAAAACAGCAGATGTCATCATCATCGGCGGCGGCATCATGGGCTGCGCCACCGCTTACCGGCTGGCCAGCCAGGGGCTGGACGTGCTGGTGCTGGAAAAGCAGGAGATCGGCAACGGCGGCTCCTGCCGCAACGCCGGCGGCGTCCGTCAGTCCGCCAGAGACCCCAAAGAGCTGCAGCTGGCCATGTACGCCGTGGCCAACCTCTGGCCCGGCCTGAGCGACGAGCTGGGGGTGGACGTGGAGTACCACCAGAGCGGCAACCTCCGCCTGGGTCTGACAGAGAAAGACATCACCGTGCTGGAGGGCCACACCGCCAAGAGCACCAAGGTGGGCCTGGACGTCAAGATGATCTCCGGCGATGAGGCCCGGTCCTTGTGTCCCTATATGTCCCAAGAAGTCATTGCCGCCAGCTGGTGTCCCACCGACGGCCACGCCAACCCCCTGAAGACCACCCTGGGCTTTTACCGCAAGGCCCTGCAAATGGGCGTCACCTTCATCACCGGCGTCACCGTCACCGGCCTGCAAAAAATCCGCGGTCGGGTCCGCAACGTTCTCACGGACGACGGCATCTACGAGGCCGGGCACGTCCTCCTGTGTGCCGGGTTCGAGTCCCGCCGCATCGCCAACACCGTCGGCATCGACATCCCTGTCGAGCGGCAGTTCAACGAAGTCATCGTCACGGAGGCCGTGCCCAAGATGTTCGACATCATGCTGGGCGTGGCCGGCGGCGAGTTTTACGGGCACCAGTCCGAACACGGCTCCTTCGTTCTGGGCGGCAACAGCGGCCTACAGGCCTTCACCTCCCACAACGAAAACTTCGTCACCAACAGTCTCACGACACCGTCCATCGCCCGGGGCATCCTCCGTTACTTCCCGGTGCTCAAGGACGTGAAGATCGTCCGCAGCTGGTCCGGGTATTACGATCAGTCCATTGATGTGCTGCCGGTCCTGGATAACATCCCGGAGGTCCCCGGCCTGACGTTGGCCTTTGGCTTCAGCGGCCACGGCTTCGGCATCTCTCCGGCAGTCTCCCTGGCTCTGAGCGAGCTGATCACCAAGGGGCAATCCACCACCATCGACATCAGCGCCCTGACATACGCTCGGTTCCAGCCCAAAAAATAAGTGGCTCTGCGTCACAACGCTTTCTTTTCACACTTTCACATCGCATGGCAATGGGGTCATGGCTAGAAGTTTTTCTGCCATGACCCCTTGCTGTCCCCCCCGCACCAAAGGAGGTACGCCAAATGGACTCTACCTATCTCATCAACTCCATGTGGGTCATCTGCGCCGCTGTGTTCGTGTTCATGATGCAGGCTGGATTTGCCTGCTGTGAAGCCGGTTTTGCCCGCTCGAAAAACGCCTGCAACATCTGGCTGAAAAACCTGATCGACTTCGCCATCGGTGCCATTGTCTACTACTTCATCGGCTTCGGCCTCATGTACGGCCAGGACTGGCACGGGATCCTGGGCATCAGCGGGTTCCTGAATCCTCTAGACCAGGACTTAGCCATCTGGCAGAACTACGCCGGGACCCTCTCTCCCCAGGTATTCCTTCTCTTCCAGACCATGTTCTGCGCCACCACCGCCACCATCATCTCCGGCACCGTGGCCGAGCGTTTCCGCTTTGATTCCTACATGATCGTCAGCGCCGTGATGACGGCCTTCATCTATCCCATCGTTGGCCACTGGGTGTGGGGCGGCGGTTGGCTGAGCCAGATCGGGTTTGCCGACTTTGCCGGCTCCGGTGCAGTCCACATGGTGGGCGGTATCGCCGCCCTGTGCGGTGCCATCGCCGTGGGACCCCGGATCGGAAAATACGTCAACGGCCGTGTGAACGCTTATCCCGGTCACAACATCCCCATGGCCCTGCTGGGCGGCTTCATCCTCTGGATCGGCTGGTACGGCTTTAACCCCGGCTCTGAGTTGGCCCTGGACGAAGTGACCTTCTATACCACCATCACCACCACCTTTGCCGGAGCTTCCGGCGGTCTGGCTGCCCTCTTCTTCTCCTGGGCCAGATACAAAAAGCCTGACCCCACCCTGACCATCAACGGCGCCCTGGGCGGCCTTGTGGCCGTGTGTACCGGCGTGGCCCAGTACAGCTATCTCGGTGCCATGCTCTGCGGCGTGGTGGCCGGCATCCTCATCGTGCTGAGCATCGAATTCGTGGATCATAAGCTCCATGTAGACGACGTGGTCGGTGCCGTCTCCCTGCACGGAGTCTGCGGCTCCGCCGGCGTGCTGCTGGGCGGCCTGCTCTCCACGGAGGACGGCCTGCTGTATGGCTTCGGCGCTTCCCGCTTTTTGGCCCAGCTCATCGGCCTGGTGTCCATCTGGGCGTTCGTGGCAGTGTTTGCCGGCCTGACCTTCTTTATCCTCAAGCATACGATCGGCATCCGGGTGCCCAAGGAGGTCGAGATGCTCGGCCTGGATATCCACGAGCACGGCATGCGTGCCTATCCCGAAGACGCCACCTATTCCGCACAGTGATCCCCCCCAAAACCGACCCAAAGGAGGCAGAGACTTATGGCAGAAGAAAAAAGAAAAATGTACAATGTCACCCTGGTCATCAACCCCGATAAGTTTGGGGCCCTGAAGCAGGCGTTCAACGAGCTTGGGATCTGCGGCATGACCGTGACCCACGTTGAGGGCTGCGGCACCCAGATGACCCACAGCGGCTATTACCGCGGCACCCCCACCGACATCAGCCTGCTGCCCAAGACCAAGGTAGAGGTCGTCGTCTCCCGCATCCCCGTGGAGCAGGTGGTGGAGACGGCCCGCAAGATCCTGTATACCGGGGCCATCGGCGACGGCAAGATCTTCGTCTACGACGTGGAGAAGATCTTCCGGGTCCGCACCGGTGAGACAGACTACGACGCCCTGCAATATGACGGCGAGAAATAAACCCAACCAAACAGACACAGAGAAAGGGGACCTTTATCATGGCATATCCGAGAATCGACTTTTTATATCTGAGTGAGCAGGACATGATCGACGCCGGCGTGACCGACGTGCTGGCCTGCACCGACTGCATGGAGTCCGTCCTGAAGCTGCTTGACCAGGGCGACTACTGTATGGGCGGTGAGCACGGCAACTCCCACGGCTGTATGGTCCACTTCCCGGAGCATCCGCTCTTTGTCGGGATGCCCCAGGACGGCCCGGACCGCCGCTTCATGTGTATGCCCGCCTATCTGGGCGGCCAGTTCTCCATGGCCGGCGTCAAATGGTACGGCTCCAACGTGGAAAACCGCAAGCTGGGCCTGCCCCGCTCCATCCTCATGGTCACGCTGAACGACAAGGACACCGGCGCTCCCGTGGCCCACATGTCCGCCAACCTCATCAGCGCCTATCGGACCGCCGCCATCCCCGGCGTGGGCGTGAAATACCTGGCACCCAAAGACGCAAAGGTCCTGGGGATCGTTGGTCCCGGCGTCATCAACGCCATCACCGTAGAAAACTTCGCCGCCCTGCGCCCCACCCTGGACACGCTGAAGATCAAGGGGCGCCACCAGGATTCCATCGACCGCTGCATCAACTATGTCAAGGAAAAGTGTCCCCAGTTCAAGCATTTCATCGTCTGCGACACCATTGAGGAGTGCGTAAAGGACGCGGACATCATGAGCTTTGCCACCTCTACCCCCACCGGTGGCCAGGAGAACTACCCCTATGTGGCCCGCGAGTGGATCAAGCCCGGCGCATTGCTGTGTGCCCCCGGCGCACTGAACGTCCCGGAGGAG
>CAKSEM010000099.1 GCA_934446485.1 uncultured Eubacteriales bacterium
GATCGAGGACGATGCCGACCTTACGAGGGGAGATGCGGATATGCTTCTGTGTTGATCTCGTTTCCATTGTTCATTCTCCCTTTCGTATTACTTACCGTTATTAGACGTCTTGGAGCCTGCATGGCCCTTGAACGTTCTCGTCGGTGCGAACTCGCCGAGCTTATGCCCGACCATATCCTCGGTAACATATACCGGGACGTGCTTGCGACCGTCGTGAACCGCCACCGTGTGTCCGACAAATTCCGGGAATATTGTAGAGGCTCTTGACCAAGTCTTGAGCACCTTCTTTTCGCCCTTCTCATTCATGGCGCAGATGCGCGCATAGAGCTTCTCTTCTACGAAAGGCGCTTTCTTCAAACTTCTGCTCATTTATTCTGCCTCCTTCCTTATTTGCCGTTTCTGCGCTTGACGATCATCTTATTCGTTCTCGCCTTCTTGTTGCGCGTCTTATAACCGAGTGCCGGCTTGCCCCACGGAGTTACCGGGCCCGGACGGCCGATCGGTGAGCGTCCCTCACCACCGCCGTGCGGGTGGTCGCACGGGTTCATGACCGAACCGCGAACGGTCGGGCGGATACCCATGTGGCGCTTCTTACCGGCCTTACCGATCTTAACGGTATCGTGCTCAATGTTGCTGATCTGACCGATCGATGCCTTGCACTCGATACGGATGTAGCGAACCTCGCCGGAGGGCAGTCTGACCTGAGCCATTTCGCCTTCCTTAGCCATAAGCTGTGCCTGAACACCCGCAGAGCGGACGAGCTGCGCGCCCTTGCCGGGGATAAGCTCGATGTTGTTGATGAACGTACCGACGGGGATGTTGGCAAGCGGCAGGCAGTTGCCCGGCTTTATGTCCGCATCGGGGCCCGAGTAGAGGACGTCGCCGTCGGTCACACCGACCGGAGCGAT
Source organism: uncultured Eubacteriales bacterium (assembly GCA_934446485.1). Classification (GTDB taxonomy): domain Bacteria; phylum Bacillota; class Clostridia; order Oscillospirales; family CAG-272; genus RUG11130. The sequence continues at coordinate 909 of CAKSEM010000099.1, forward strand.
AACGTAACTCTTGCGGCCTGCCTCGTCGCGAAGGAGCGCGATGTAAGCCGTTCTGTTCGGGTCATATTCGATACCGACGATCGTCTTCGCACCGTTCTCGAGGCGCTTGAAGTCGATTATACGGTACTTCTGCTTGTTTCCGCCGCCCTTATGGCGAACGGTGATCCGTCCGTAGCTGTTACGGCCGGCATGCTTCTTCTTCTTGGCGAGAAGGCTCTTCTCCGGGGTGAACTTCGTGATCTCCTCGAAGGAGGGCACCGACATATGTCTTCTCGCCGGCGTAGTCGGCTTGTACTTAATAGTTGGCATTTATCTCTCCTCCTTCATCAGTTCATGCCTTCGAAGAACTCGATGGTCTTGGAGTCAGCCTTCAGCGTAACGATGGCCTTCTTCCACTCAGCGGTCCTTCCGAGAGCGTAGCGCACTCTCTTCGGCTTCGACTTCATGTTGATGGTGTTGACCGATGCCACCTTAACTCCGAAGAGCTCCTCGACCGCGTGTGCGATCTCCGGCTTTGTTGCGTCCGTCGCCACCTTGAATGCATACTTCTTCTCAGCCATCATATCCATCGACTTCTCGGTGATAAGCGGCTTCAAAACTATATCCTGAGCGAACTTCATTCAGCATACACCTCCTCGATCTTCTCCGCCGCAGCCTGAGCCATGATGAGGCTGTTGCAGTTCAGGATGTCGTATACGTTGATCGTATTGTGGAGCGCCACCTTGACGCCCGGGATGTTCGAGAGGCTGCGGTATACCATGTCGTTCTTCTCAGGGAGAACGACGAGGCTCTTCTTGCCTGCGCCGACGGCGCCGAGCATTGCCACCATAGCCTTCGTCTTGTACTCACTTGCCGTGATGCTGTCGATCACGATGAGCTCACCGTCCAGAACCTTGGAGGAGAGCGCACTCGTCATAGCGACGCGGCGCACCTTCTTGTTGAGCTTGGTTCTGTAGGAACGCGGCTTCGGGCCGAGAGCAACACCGCCGTGTGTCCACTGCGGGCTTCTGGTCGAACCCTGTCTTGCGCGTCCCGAGCCCTTCTGTCTCCACGGCTTGCGGCCGCCACCGGAGACTTCCGTTCTCGTCAGAGTGGACTGCGTGCCCTGTCTCTGATTGCCGAGGTAGTTTTTAACCGCTGCGTGGAGGACAGCGCTGTTGACCCCTGCTCCGAAGACACTGTCTGCGAGCTTCGCGGTGCCGACCTCAGCGCCAGCCATATTTACAACTTTGATTTCCGGCATTGTTTCTTCCTCCTTCCGACTTATGCTTTAACGCTGTTGCGGATGAACACGATGCCTCCGCGCGAGCCCGGGACTGCGCCCTTGACTGCGATGAGGTTCTTCTCGGTGTCAACCTTAACAACTTCAAGATTGAGTATCGTTACCTGTTCGTTACCGTACTGTCCTGCCATCTTCTTGTTCTTGTAAACTCTCGACGGCGTCGAGTTAGCTCCCATAGAACCGACCTGGCGGTGTATCGGACCGGTACCGTGCGTCATTCTCAGAATGTGGTGTCCCCATCTCTTGACCGCACCGGTGTATCCGCGGCCCTTCGTGATACCGGTAATGTCGACCTTATCGCCTGCGGCGAAGGTATCGGCGGCTATCACGTCACCAACGTTCATCGATGCTGTGTCCTCAAGGCGGAACTCCTTGAGATGGCGCTTTGCAGAGACGCCTGCCTTTTTGAAGTGACCCGCGCGCGGCTTGTTTACGAGCTTCTCGCGGACATCTTCAAACGCAAGCTGTACTGCGTCGTAACCGTCGGTATCGACGGTCTTCTTCTGGGTTATCGGACAGGGACCTGCTTCGATCACGGTGACGGGGATCACGACGCCGTTTTCGTCGAAGATCTGCGTCATACCCAGCTTCTTTCCGATGATTCCTTTTTTCATCATCATTTGCCTCCTGTAAAATAAGGTTATTGGTTGAGCCCGTATTGCTTCCGGCGCCGACCGGATGGGATCAACATGACCTTGCCGTCATCAAGCCGACCTCTTCGATCCGGAGATAGGATCTGTCAAGGCCTTCGCTCTGTACGGGAAGTCCGGCTTCTGTGCCGCGGCGTTCGCGGCGGGATCGCGGGACATCGTCCCGCTTCGTCCTTACAGCTTGAGGTCGATATCGACGCCTGCGGGGAGCTCAACGCTCATGAGGGCTTCGACAACCTTCTGTGAGGGCTTCTTGATCTCGATCAGTCTCTTGTGAGTTCTCTGCTCGAACTGCTCGCGGCTGTCCTTGTACTTGTGGACCGCGCGGAGGATCGTTATGATCTCCTTCTCGGTCGGAAGCGGGATCGGCCCTGCGACGTCAGCTCCGTTCCTCTTTGCGATATCGACGATCTTAGCCGATGCCGCATCAACGAGGGAGTGATCGTAGCTCTTCAGTCTGACTCTGATCTTTTCTTTTGCTGCCACTTTGTTTGCCTCCTATATATAACAATTTGAAGTTGAGGCGACGAACACGCGCCCGGGCGTTTCTTTTTTCGGCTTAACAGATCCGGAATCCTGACCATGGCGTGGACTCCGGCTCAGTCACCCGAATAGGGAGACGTCCTGCCGCATATTGTCATTCGCCCGATTTGCTCGGACATACTCCGCGAAAATTACCCGCCGGCCCTGACAGTTGGAGCAGCGGCAACCTCTCGCTTCATCGCACATCAAACAGCAGTATTATACCATATATAAGGAGCTCTTTCAACCTTTGTGCGTTTTTTTGCAAAAATTCTCTCGTAGAATTTTCTTTGACTTTTTGCAGTGCATTAGTGCACATTGCACATCTCGTCCCCCGTTCCTCGCCCCATAGCAGCATTTTCCGCGCGCAGCGCTCCACAAATTGCAGCGACGGTGTTGAAGTCACGGATAATTTGTGCTATTATATTATATATGTAATGTTCGGCGGATACCGCCGAACCGACTCCAACTATCAATCGGAAGGCAGACTCTATCACATGAACAGAATTAACCGAGTAAAGCTGTGCCGCCGTGCATGGACGGGACTGCTCCTGTCCGCAGCAATCGCAGCCGTCGCCGCGGTGCTCTACGCCACGGCATATCACACATCCTACGACACCGTGTACCGCCACTTCGAGCGCTCCTCGCATCTCATATACGTGTCCGGCGCACTGTTTGCACTGTCGGTCGCACTGTGCGCTGCAATATCGCTCTCTCTGAGGCGCCGCGCAACCCTCGAACGCCGCCTGCCGAGCCCCGCCGAGACATTTTCGCTCTGGTTTTCGGCATTCATGTTCATAGGCTTCGGGGTCGTCTCGGCTATCGAGTGGAGCGCCCCCTCAGGCTCCGGCATCGGGGCGATCTGCCAAACGGCGTTAATCCCGCTCGCATTCCTGTCAGCCGTACCGTTCGCCCTCTCGGCTTCCGACAAGCTCCGCGGCGGAACCGCACACAGACTCACCTCCGTATTCCCGGTGCTTTGGTGCTGCGCGCTCATGTTCAGCTACTATTTCGATCTTTCGGAAATGCCGCTCAACGATCCCGAGCTTATTCTCACAATATGCTCTCTTTCGTCGCTGATCATATTTCTCCTGTCGGAGTGTCGGCGTGCACTCGGCATCATAACCCCGCCGATCGCACTATTCTCCTCCGCCGTTGCCGTCTCGATAGCCGGCACAACTTCGCTTGCACGTGTGGTGCTCTTCTGCACCGACAACCTTGCGTACCCCGGCGTAATGGAGCTCGTCATGTTCTTTGTGCTCTCGCTCACGGCGCTTGCGCGTGCGCTCGCACTCCCCGAGTCTCTTGACGCCGTAGAGGTTCCGGACGAAACCGCGCAGTACTGATGCGCCTGAACGTACAGGCAGCCTCTCACGTTCCCGCACCGTCGGGTACGGTCAAGCGCAGGACGACTCCGATTTTTCCAATACATTCTCGTACAAAAATAAACCGATCAAATAAAGATTTAAAGAAAGGAAGCCTTCGTCAGTCGAAGGCAACAGAACCTATGGAACAGAAGAATCCGACCCCGATAAACGATTCGCCGTTCGCCGCAGTAATGGGAGGAACAGCACCCGCAGCGGCAGCAGCGCCCGACACCGAAGCGCTGAGCGCCCCCGACTACACGGAAGGGCTGACCGATGCCGAGCTTGAGGCTGTCAACAAGTATGCGTCCGAGCTCGACATTACAGACAGCGCGACCGCGCTCAGCTACGGAGCGGCAGCTCAGAAGAAGATCGCAGAATTCTCCGACTCCGCCCTCGAGGGGGTCCGTGTGCGCGACTTCGGCGAGACCGGTGAGATGATAACGAATCTGCTCACCGAGCTCCGCGGGATAGATACCGAAGAGAAAGGCGGCTTTCTCGGCATCTTCCGCCGCACCAAGAACCGCATCGAAACGATGAAACTGAAGTATGCCAAAGCCGAAGAGAGCGTTGACGGGATAGTCGATGCACTCGAACGCCACCAGATCACATTGCTCAAGGACATCTCCGTTTTCGACAGTCTCTACGACATGAACCTGTCATATCTCAAGGAGCTGACCATGTACATTGCTGCCGGCAAGAAGCGCCTCACCGAGGAGAGAGCGGGACGTCTCGAGGAGCTGCGCGCTGCGGCGGAAGCCTCCGGCAAGCCGGAAGACGCGCAAGCGGCTCGTGACTTTGCCGACAGCCTCACGCGGTTTGAGCGCCGTCTCCACGACCTGGAACTGACGCGCA
>CAKSEM010000100.1 GCA_934446485.1 uncultured Eubacteriales bacterium
TGAAATGAATCGCCGGGTCGTCGTATGTCACGTCCTCCGCTACACGCCGTTCTACCGCCGAATAAAGGAGATTATCGACTCCGGCGTTCTCGGAAAGATCATGTCGATCCAGGCTAACGAACAATCATGCTACTGGCATCAGGCGCACAGCTTCGTGCGCGGCAACTGGAGACGCGATGATGAGACGAGCCCGCTCATTCTTCAGAAGTGCTGCCATGACATGGACATTCTGCTCTGGCTCACGGGCCGCCACTGCCTCAGCGTATCGTCCTTCGGAAGTCTCGGCCACTTTAAGGCCGAATGCGCGCCGGAAGGCGCACCGGAGCGCTGCTCCGAGGCGTGCCCGGCTTATGAGGAATGCCCGTACAGCATAAAATGCTGCTATCTGCGCCGCGCGGATCGCGGCGAGTTCGGCTGGCCGCTCGATGTCGTCGAGCCGGAGCCGGATGCTGCAAAGCTGCGCGAGACCCTCAAGACGAGCCCCTACGGCAGGTGCGTATACCACTGCGACAACAATGTGGTTGACCACCAGGTGGTAAACCTGCAGCTGGAGGAAGACCTCACCGTATCGTTCAACGTAAGCGCGTTCACGTCTCAGGGCGGACGCCGCATACACGTGATGGGCACGATGGGCGACCTGACCGCATACATGGAGGACAGCAAGCTGTACGTGACTCGCTTCGGCCATGACACGGAGATCATCGACTCATGTGCGGAGACCGATATGTTCGGGCACGGAGGCGGAGACTACATCCTCGTTCGCGACCTTGTCGATCTTCTGGACGGCGGCAGCGCAGGTGATTCACTCACCTCGATAGACGATTCGATAGAAAGCCACATCGTCTGCCTTGCAGCGGAGAAGTCCCGTGCAGCCGGCGGCGAACTCGTTCGTCTCGACGACTACGTTAAATCCCTTTGAGATATGGCACGGCAGATCCACCCGGCCATATCGGAGGATGAGTTTTCCGATCAGTACCGCGCTGCTGCCGACGAGGCGTTGGGCAGCGGCTTCGCGGGAGATGAGCTGACGCACCTGCTCTACGGAATATATCGCAGCCTGATCGACGCCTCCGCTCACTTTAATCTTACCGCAATCACCGAACCGGGCGCTGTCATACGGCTGCACCTTGTAGATTCGCTGCTGCCTGTGCGGTATCTTGCAGAGCGCGGACTCATAAAGGATGGGGCACGACTTCTCGATGTGGGATCGGGCGCAGGATTTCCTGCGCTGCCGATCGCCGCGGCAGCGGCGTCGGGAGCGATACCGCGCGTGAGGATCACCGCACTCGACAGCACCGCGAAGAAGGTGTGCTACATACGCGACACGGCAGGTTCTCTCGGGCTTGCCGATGTCGCAGCGATAGCTTCCCGTGCCGAAGAGCTGTCCCACGGTAAACTGCGCGAAAGCTTTGATATTGTGACGGCTCGCGCCGTATCTGCGATGCCGGTGCTGATCGAGCTGTGCGTACCGTTCGTAAAATGCGGTGGAATATTTGCCGCGCTAAAGGGAGATGCGGCATCGGAAGTGTCTGACGCAGAGCGCGGAGCGACACTTCTCGGCATGTCCTCCGCCGATGTTACGGAGTACCGTCTCCCCACAGGCGAGTCGCGCGCGCTCGTCGTATACCGCAAGCTCAAATCGACACCGCGCGAATATCCCCGCGCATACGCGAAGATCACGTCCTCGCCGCTTAGGGGTTAGGCTTAGTCTCAGGGGCGCTGCCCCTGTCCCCGCGACCCTTTGTAAAGGGTCGATCCAAACTTTTGGAAAATGGAGGCGTGGGCGGTGTGCCGTGCGCAGTACGGCTGTGAGGCCTGATTTTAAAGAAAACGTAAACATCTGAGAAGGTTGAGAATACGCAAAATATTTTTGTATCGTGTTTTGGGTTCCGCCTCAGTAGAGTATCCTTGCCTTAAGTCTCCTCCCATCAAGACACCCTTTTCTAAAGCTTCTTTGGTTCTTTCTTCTCGAAGAAAGAACGAGAAAAAACAAGTCTCACCGCTGCCGTTGCCCCGGTGCAGGCTCTCCCTTCAAGACACCCTTTTCTTAAAGCTTCTTTGGTTCTTTCTTCTCGAAGAAAGAACGAGAAAATTCCAAACCAAGGAGAAGTTATGACGATCACGCGGAAGTTTATCTCTGCACCGTACGGCATGAGCGATTACGGACATACAGTTCCCGCGCCGCTTCTTCGCAGATGCTTCACCGCAGACGGTGCGGTGCAGTCTGCCGTGCTTACCGTAACGGGTCTCGGCTATTATCGCATATTCGTAAACGGACATGAGCTGACGCGCAGTCACCTCTCGCCGTACACTTCAAATCTCGACCACATCGTCTACTTTGACCGATACGATATAGGCGAGTACCTCGTGCGTGGCGAAAACGTCATCGGCATAGTGCTCGGAAACGGTCTGCGCAACTCGGTCGGCGGACGCAGCTGGGGTTTCAACGAAGCCCGTTTCCGCGGCGCACCGCAGGCAGGGCTCGTTTGCAGCATAACTTGCGGCGGCGAGACCCATACCTTTGAAGCCGACAGCAATTTCCGCTGCCACACGTCTCCCATACTCTTTGATGATCTGCGGCTCGGCGAAATATATGACGCGCGCCTCGAGGACGAAGTCCGCGGCTGGTTGCTGCCCGGATTCGACGATTCTTTGTGGGACGCGGCAGTCATGTCAGATATGCCGCGCGGCGAGCAGCGTATCTGCAAGTCCCCGCCGATCGTGCCGCGCGGCGAACTCCCTCCCGTAAAGATATGGCGGGAAGAGAATGCATATATCTACGATTTCGGTCAAAACGGAGCGGGGCTCATAACGCTTCACACCTCTGCTGAAAGCGGGCGGCGAATCGTCGTCGATTTTGCGGAATATCTGATGAACGGAAAGTTCTATAACGAAACTATCCGCGTCGTCGATCCCGTCGAGTGCCGCCTGCCGTACGGCTGGCAGACCGTAGAATACACATGCCGCGGCGGCGAGTCCGAGTATACACCGTCATTCACGTACTTCGGCTTCCGCTATGCACGTGTGCGGGGTATCACCGAAGCCGAAGCGGTACCGGAACTTCTGACGTACACTCTGATGAGCACAAGGATGCGCACGCGCGGCGGGTTCACATCAGACGACCCCACAGCACGTGCGCTCCAGAGAATGACGCGCGAAGCGACACTCTCGAATATGCTCCACATACCGACGGACTGCCCGCACCGCGAAAAGAACGGTTGGACTGCCGACGCCGCAATGTCGGCGGTGCATATACTGCTGAATCTTGAGGCGGACGAAATGCTCACAGAGTGGATGCGCAGCGTCGCGCTGTCGCTGAACTCCGAGGGGGCAATGCCGGGACTTGTACCTGCAACCGCAGACATCTCGTATGATGCATGGAACGGTCCCGGATGGGACGCAGTTCTTACTGAACTTCCGTACCGTCTGTGGGAGCTTAGGAGCGACATACGCGCAGCGCGTATTGCATCCGGCGCGATGATTCGTTACGTTGCATATACACTCGGCCGCCGCGATCCCGACGGACTTGTCGGGATCGGACTCGGAGACTGGTGCGCACCGCACGAACCGATAAAATCTCCTCTCAGATTCACCGATACGGTCATGTGCTACGACATAAGCCGCAAGGCTGCTATGCTCTACCGCGCGATGGATATGGAGCCGCAGTCAAAATTCTGCAGAGATGCCGCCGACGGATATCTCACAGCGCTGCGGGAGCATATGATAAATCACGACAGATGCATCGCTGCCGGTGACTGCCAGACCTCACAGGCGATGGCTATATATTACGGTATTTTCACAGATGATGAAGTGCCGCGTGCTGTGGACGCCCTCCTCAGACAGATTTCAGAGGCTAATGACCATATTGACTGCGGCGTGCTCGGTGCACGTGTGCTCTTCCGTGTGCTTACCGAGCACGGTCAGGTCGATACCGCGTGGCGCGTCCTGACGCAGCCGACCGCACCGTCCTACGGCGAGTGGGTCGCCCGCGGAGAGACGACTCTCGTAGAGGACTTCAACGGTCCGGATCAGCGGATCAACTCACGCAACCATCATTTTCTCGGTGATATATCCGCATGGTTCATCGACTCAATCTGCGGAATCCGTGTAAATCCCGGACTGAAACAAGCCCTCGACCGCGGAGACTCCGCCGTATATCGCGTGATACCCGACGGTGCGTGCGAGGTCGACATCGCACCGCATCTGCCGGAATGCCTCAACACAGCAGAGGCCTATCATGAAACCCAGGGGGGCACGGTAAAGGTCCGCCTGTGGCGCGAGATGTTTGGGGATCTGCGCTCGATCCGCATGGAAGTAACGGTGGACGGCGACTTGCGCGGCCGCGTATTCCCGCCTGCCGGGTACACATTCGACGGCTGCGGCTCGTACCCGCTTCGCGAAGGATGCGAAGTGTACGACTCATTCCTGAGATAACAGAACGATAGATAGCAGCCCCGCCGCTTTTTTAAGCGGCGGGGCTGCTTTTGATGTTATCCTAAGACTTCGGCGGATTCGGAAAAAGCTCTGCCTTGCCGGAGGTTCGGAGCGCACCGAGATCTCTCACGCCCTATCCACGTCTCCGCCGCCGCGCGAGCGGGCTGCATCATCCGTTCTCACAGGATCTCAATCCGCGATCGATATCCCTTTGAAGCCAAAGGTTTTCGCGGACACACCTCCGATGCCACGTCGGACATTTTTCCAAATTCAAAAACTTCGCGGGATGCAAGGTCTAGGCTTTGCACCCCGCGCACTGTTTATTCTGAATACATCATTCCGTCGGCTCCGCCGCATCCTGCGTTGTCTCGACCGACACATCCGCAGGATCAGCCGATGCTTCTGCAGATGGCTCGTCGTCATCCTCCGCAGCGGCAGTGACAGTAAAGTTTACGACCGATGCACCGTCGGAAAGGCGCATAACGATAACTCCCGACGCCGTTCTGCCGTATTCGGGAATTCCCGCACAGTGCATACGGATTATAAGTCCGCCGTTCGTTATCATCATAACGTCATCATCATCGGTCACGGCGGCGATTCCGACGAGCGCACCCGTCTTCTCGCTGATCTTGTGGCAGCACATACCCTTGATGCCGCGTCCTTTATTCTCAAAGAGAGCTTCATCAAGTCGCTTTCCGAAGCCGTTCTCTGTGATCGTCAGCAGCCTGTGTGTGCGTCTCCACTCCTCATCACGCGGAATGAGTACTGCGCCGGCAACGTAGTCGCCGGGTTCAAGACGCACGCCGCGCACACCGCGCGCAGTGCGCCCGACGACCGACACACGATTCTCGGAGAAGCGTGCCGCAAGTCCCGATGCCATCGCGATCATAATATCGCAGTCGCCGTGTGTGTGTGCAACGAAAATGAGCTCGTCGCCCTCATCGAGCGTTACGGCAATCTTACCCGCGCGACGCTGGTACGAATACTCTGCGAGCGGCGTCCTCTTTATGATGCCGCGCCGCGTGACCATAACGAGGTAATCGCCCTCGATATTTTCCGGCGTGAGATCGTCAACTGACAGGATAGCCG
>CAKSEM010000101.1 GCA_934446485.1 uncultured Eubacteriales bacterium
TGCCGCCGAAAACCGCGGCAGGATCACCCTCGGCACAGTAGAGGTAAAATTTCCCGTTAGCCGTATCGTGGAAGAATTCAAGCTCATGTTCCAGCGCGCCGGGACTGCGCATCTCGCGTGATTCGGACACGTAGTAGTCCCGTCCGTTCGACACGCAGCCAAGCTCAGAAGTCATCGAACCCTCGCGGAACGGATCCTCAGGGTCGCTCGGAATTATCTTGACGCCCCAAAGAGTAGTGTCACCGTGTGTAAACACCGCGTTGCCTATGTCTTCGATCCCGGACATATCTGCGTCAAGACGCCAAACATTCGGATATTCGGTCTTACTCCAGCTGCCAACGCCGCCTTCAAGCGGAACATATGCCGTTATTATCGGTTTTTCACCGCTTCCGTAAGCACCGTAGCTGACACCCATGTATACCGTAAGGTAGTTGATCTCGCCCTCAATCGATTTATTGAACACCGAACCGCGCTCAAACAGAACAGCATCTCCGGGCTTTGCAACGGACGTTATGACCTGCCCTCCGGCACGGACCTTGTAAAGGTTCTCCGTCGTCCGCCACGGTGTATCCTGTGAAAGACCGTCGTTTGAGTCGTCGCCGTGTACCGACGACACATAATAGCACACACCTCCCGCGCTGAGTATCTCGTCTGCAGAAACTGCATCCGCACTCTCGCGGATCTCACGTATGCGCGCATCGGTTTCGTTCATATACCGTTCTGTAAGCGCGGTATCCTCAGGCAGGTATGCGACCGACTCACCGTCGAACGACGAGAGCTCATCCTTATACGACATAATATCAAACGCCGCGGCGTCCGTCTCTGTGCGGAATGCTGCTGCGTATGTCAATGCAATATCTCCGCCGCGCGTCCTGATCATGACAGGCTGTTGGTCTGTGTCTCCGAACACGTCCGTAAGATCGACCTGAACACAGCCCCCTTCCCCGCTTGCAGGCAGCGACACATCGGCACCCGCTATGTACGCCGATACCTCAAAATCCGATGCGGAGGATACTCCGATGCGAAGAACGGGGTACTCGGACGGATCGATATTCAGAATACGAAGGTCGAGCCCCACATACGTACCGCTGCCGAACGACAGCTGTGTTCCGTATGTCCTGCCTTCACCGTCGCACACTAGCGACGGAAGCTCTCCGTCGTTCGTCTTGACCGAAACTCCGGGATATGATGTCAGCAAAGCCGTGCCGGAATAGTAAAGATCCCACGCGCCTACAAGGTAAAAATCACCCGAATCGGATTTGAAATCAAGACTTTTCGGCTCCTCTATCTTCAGATATCCGATCGCCTTGTCCATACGTTCTATCACGGTAGCAGCCTCCGCGCGGGTCAGCTTTCCGTCGGGATTGAAGCTGCCGTCGGCATTTCCGCGTATGATACCCACGCGCCGCATAGTTTCGATGTAGGACTTTGCCCAAGACGCAATCTCATCGGCATCCGTAAACCTCTTCGGCGCATCGATGTACCTCGTAAAACGGAGGTTTATGTAGTCGATATATCTTGTAATAATAGCAGCCATCTCTGCACGGGTGATCGGTCTGTCAGGCGCGAACGTGCCGTCCTCGAATCCGAGAACGATGCCCGCCTCCGATGCCCAACCTACCCAGCCGCTGTACCACGTTCCGCGCACGACGTCCGGGAAAGCGGAGGTCTCCTTTTCATCATCGCCGGAGAGACGGCCGAGCACCGTCGTGAACATTGCCCGCGTCACGGGAGAGTTCGGTGCAAAGCTGTCTGGGCCCACGCCGAGCATAATCCCGCGCTCATACACATATTTTACGCTGTCATAAAACCACTTTGACTCGGGAACATCCGGAAACGGCAAGGATTCAGTTGCCGCCGACCCTATCGACATGATCCCGAAGATTACGGCAACAGCAATGATCAGCGAGAGTATCTTTCTTTTCAGCATAGTAAAAGTACCTTTCAGATTCATTGTATTCACCTTGATTATACCCGAGACAGCAGCGGTGCGTCAAGGTCTGCCGCACCGCCCTGCAGTAAAATCGTTGTTTGTCACAATTTTAAGTCAACGATTTTGTGCACCCTTCACAAGCACATTTTCAAAAAAGTGCACAGCGATGTGTCTCACAGACATATTATCTGAAATTATGCTTGATAAAGGCAGTCGAATAGTGTATAATGTAAGGTAAAGGATTATTGCCCCACGGTATTTTTTAGTTCGGAGAAAGCGACATTGCCGAGTCAGGTCCTATGACAGAACGGAGGTCAAAATGAACGGTTGGCTTGAAGACTTCCGCAACCCGGAAGCAAAATATCGACCCCATCTTTTCTGGTCGTGGAACGGGGATCTGCAAAAGAATGAGCTGCTCAGACAGCTCCGTGACCTTTCACAAACGGGTCACGGCGGTTTTTTTATGCACGCCCGCGACGGACTCACGACTCCGTATATGGGAGAGGAATGGTTCAGTCTCATATCCGCCGTGAGCAGCGAGGCGGCTCGCCTCGGGCTTGAACCGTGGTGCTATGACGAGCGCGGTTGGCCGAGCGGCAGCTGCGACGGTGCGATTCCCGCAAAGTCTCCGCAAAATCGTGTAAGGTGGCTCCGTCTGCTCGACTGCGACGGCACGACCGAAGGCGAGGTAATACGATACTATGCCGTTCGCGCCGACGGAACGTACAGGAATCTACCGTACAATGCCGACGGCATGCCGCAATCGGGGCTGTCTGACGGCGAGCGCATCATGTACGCCTCACAGTTCACCGACGACAACTACGACGACAACTACACAGATATTCTGAATCCTGATGCCGTATCGGATTTTATAGAGTCAACTCACAAGCGCTACTATAACACTGTAGGCTGCGCAGCATGCGGCTTCTTCACCGACGAGCCGCAGTATGCACTCTGCCGCACGCCGTGGTCGCCCGTCTTTGAACGGGAATTCATGCATGAGTACGGCTACAGCATAACCGATCACCTACCGGAGCTGTTTCTCGGACGCGACGGACATGAAGCGGTTCGATTTGATTTCTGGCGTCTTGTGAGCCGCCTTTATACTGAGTCCTTTGCAGGACAGATATATAGGTGGTGCAACAGTCATTCGTATCGGCTCACAGGCCACTCAATGATGGAAGACAATCTTCTCTGCCAGATACACTGCTCTGCCGGCGCCATGCCGATGTATGAGTATATGCACATACCGGGCGTTGACTGGCTCGGGCGTTTTCCGCCGACGACCGACGACGGCACACCGATACCTACCACCCCGCTGCAGGTCGGCTCGGCGGCAAGTCAGCTCGGTCGGCGGCAAGTCATCACCGAATCGTTCGCCATGGCGGGACACGACGTATCCTTCGCCGAAATGCGATATCTTGCGGAGTGGCAGATGCTCTACGGTGTAAACCTACTCTGCCAGCATCTGTTTCCGTATACTATACGCGGCGAAAGAAAGAATGATTTTCCGCCTGCCGTATCATATCACGCTCCGTGGTGGAGCGAATACCGAGCCTTCAACGACACGGTATCCCGGCTTGGAAAGATCATGTCCTGCGGCGAGGATGACCCCGGGGTTCTCCTCATACACCCGATGCACTCGGTATGGCTGAAGTACACGAATGACGACATGAATGCCGAAACGGCGCTCGACCGCAGCTTTGCCGAAACCGAAATATTGCTCGATTCGGCGCACATTCCGTTTCATCTCGGAGATGAGACACTGATCGCGCGTCACGGCAGTGTCACGGGAAATCGGCTGGTAATCGGCAGACGCTCGTACCGTACGGTATTTCTGCCTACCGTATTCGGACTAGACCGCACGACATTTGAACTGCTCCGGCGTTTCACCGACGGAGGAGGCAGGCTTGCCGTTCTCGGAGATAAACCAGTGTTTATCAACGGCAGACGCGCTCAGGAGGAGCTCGCCTCGCTTCTGGTTCACGCGGTGCACATCACGCCCGACCGTGATTCCGTATTTCGGTTCGTATCGGACATTTTTGAGGATACGGTCCGGATCTCCGGGGCAAAATGTGACGAGAAGGCCATACGTCACTGCCGTCGGGTATTCCCCGACGACGGTGTCACTGCATACTTATTTCTGAACACCGATCGTGAGCACTCCCACCGCGTGGATATCACGCTGCCATCAAGCCGTGCCGCCGAGCTTTGCTGCGACAGCATGGAGCTTTACAGCGTTGACGGAGATGCTGAAGACGGCAGAATAAACGTCAGCTTGGACTTTGCTCCGATGGAATCCCGCCTTCTTTTGATCGGAGACGGCGTGCCGCACGGTAAACCCGCTGCACCGACCGCTTCCGAAATAATCGATCTTAGACGTGATATTAAGTCGTGGCACATCTCGCCCGATAGCGACCCAAACTGTATGCTGCTCGACTACTGTTGCATAGAAAACGGTCGGCAATCGCAGCCGATGCATGTTTGGAGTGCCGCGCACGAATGGCACGGCGAGGACATACGTTTCACGTTTACCGTAGGCGACGGAATCTCACGGCATACACTGTCGGATATGCGCCTCGTGTCGGAATTTTCAAATGATGCGTCAATATCCGTCAACGGCCACAGAGTCTCCGCTCTTCCGGGCGAATGGTGGCTCGATCACAGCTTTTCGGTCTATGAGATCGGAACCTTCGTCCGCTGCGGTGAAAATGAGATCACTGTCACGTGCACACAGGATGACGGGATCGGGTATATGTACCTCACGGGAAACTTCGGCGTGTTCGCCGACAGTGTTACTTCCGACGGATGCGACACACAGACATCCTGCGGTAAATTCCGGATCGGTGAGCGTCCGACCGAGCTTATCTCCGGAGATATCGTTGCAGAGGGACATCCGTTCTTCTGCGGTCGGCTTGTACTCGAGTGCGAAGTCGACGTAAAGGATCCCTCTGTGCCGTACCGCGCAGTTCTCGGCAAACCGAACGCCGCATTTGCAAAACTGTCCGTCAATCGATCAAGCCCGCAACTTTTGGCTTGGGGAAAGTTTGACTGTGACATTACCGGACACCTTGCCGCAGAACGAAACCTCTTCCGACTTGAGCTGACGGTGGGCCTCGGTAATCTTCTCGGCCCGCACCACGTTTACGGTGCGGCGCGCCACGCCACGGCACCGGAGGATTTCATACCGGCATCACCGTCGAAATGGCACGACAGCTACAGCTTTGCACCGGCCGGCATCGGACGTAACACCGAGACATCACAATGAAAGGTAACAAATTTACAGATATGGACTTCAACACGTACAAAAAACATATAACCGAACTCGGAGAACGGATAGGAATGCCGCAGGAACACACATCGGCGGTGATTGAGCTTTGTGCCGAAATATGCGCCGACGAGGGCTTTTCGGAGTCCTTTCGGGAAATCGAGGACCGATTCTTTGCCGGCGACGACAGCACGCGAGACGACATAGCCCGCCTTGCCGATGAACACGGCATGGAAAAGTATCTGCTGACCCTCGCCTTTTGCGAGATGTACTCACTACGAACCCTTGAGATCTACGGATGGAGAAACTACGACACCGATG
>CAKSEM010000102.1 GCA_934446485.1 uncultured Eubacteriales bacterium
AAAGGAGACTGGTATTTAACACTTTTTACTTGTACTTGGAGCGGGAATGATCGCATTGCGCTTCGCTGCATACGGCAACTATAACTTACAGCTGCTTCGGAATTCCGAAGTAAGTGGTTTTAAATTATATCGTCGATGCACTGAGCGGCACGTCGATAAGCACATAATCTTATAAAAACTAAACGACCGCACGGTGCAATACATATGATGCACCGTGCGGTCATTTTATATATTTGTCGGCTTTGCCGACCGAGAGTGTATAAAATTCGGGCTGAGGCTATGGTCTTGAACAGCTGTCGAGTCTGCGATGTCGCTCAAGAAGAGCAAATGCTGCAACGCATATTAGGACAGAGAGAAACGAGGCGGCCGCAGTGGACAGTCCCATCGGCATCAGTGTATCCGTAAACAGTCGTGACATCAGATAAGCACCCGGGATGCGTACAAGAACGATCGCGGTAATGTTGTGCAAAAACGATATCCATGACTTGCCAAGTGCGCAGAAGTAACCGCTGAACGAAAAGTGAATTCCGGCAAATATACAGTCAAATATGTAGCCGCGCAGGTAGAGAGCGCCTGAGGCTGCGACGGCAGCGTCGGTCGTAAATAGCGCAACCGACGGCTCGGCAATGAATTGAACGATCGCAGAGATGACGGTGCCGAAGCACGCTGCGATAATAACAGCGTCACGGAGCGTGTCCTTTGCTCGTTTTACATCTCCTGCACCTACACACTGAGCACCGAGTGCCGAGACCGTTGAGAGCATTGAAGACGGAACGAGGAACAGAAAATCAATGATCTTTTGCTGCGCGATGCGCGTTTCGTGTCATCGGCGCCTACTGCTGCGGCAACCGTGACGGTCGTACCCATTGCAAGTCCGACGATCATGACCGTCAACATATGCATTACCTGAGATCCTACAGATACCGCGGTGGTAGACGTGACGGTATCAAACCTTCCGACAAAGTACAGGTCGGCCATGCTGTATAGGGTTTGCAGAAAGTACGACAGCAGGTACGGAAGAGAGAATTTTATTATGCTTCTGCGGACGCTGCTGCAATGTGTCATAATACTCCGTAAAAAATTCGTTTATACTAAAGATTAAGGGGAGATCGCGTTTGCAATCTCCCCTCCGAGAACATATGATCAATCGATCGATATTACTCTGATTATACCGCTGCACTCTTTGATCTTGTCGATAGTGGCAGGGCTGACTGTGTCAGCAGTATCAACGAGCGTGCAAGCAAACTCGCCCTTTGAACGGTTGGTCATGTTCTCGATGTTGATCGACTGTTCGGCAAGCGCCGAGGTGATATTCGAGATCATGTTCGGTACATTCATGTGAAGAATTATGAGACGGTGTGCATCTGAACGCGGCATAGTGACTGCGGGGAAGTTTACGCTGTGTGAGATGTTTCCGTTCTCGAGATAGTCGGTGAGCTCATGAGCTGCCATAACAGCACAGTTGTCCTCACTCTCCGCCGTTGAAGCTCCGAGATGCGGTATCGTGATAATTCCCGGCGTGCGTACGGTCTCTTCCGTCGGGAAGTCGGTGACATAAGATGCTACGTGACTGTCAGCAAGAGCGTCCTTAAGATCGGCGGCGCAGACGAGATCGGCACGCGCGAGATTTATAATGCGCACGCCGTTCTTCATCATAGCGATCGAACCAGAATTTATCATGTTCTTCGTCTCCTTCGTTGCGGGAACGTGGAGGGAGATGTAATCGCATTCCTTGAAGATTTCATCGTACGATGCAGCCTTTCTGATCGAGCGTGAAAGATGCCATGCAGCTTCAACGGTTATGTACGGATCGTATCCGATTACGTTCATTCCGAGTGCTTTGGCGGTGTTAGCGACCATGCCGCCTATTGCGCCGAGACCGATGACACCGAGCGTCTTACCCTCAAGCTCGCAGCCCGCAAACGCAGATTTGCCTTTTTCTACTGATTTTGCAACATCACTTTCGAGAGTATTCGCCCATTCGATTCCGCCGACGATATTGCGCGATGCAAGAAGCAGAGCAGCAACAGCCAGCTCCTTGACACCGTTTGCGTTGGCACCGGGAGTATTGAAGACTACGATGCCGCGGTGTGCGCAGTCCTCAACAGGAATGTTGTTGACTCCGGCACCGCAGCGCGCGATAGCGCGGAGGCTTTCGGGCATTTCCATGTCGTGCATGGATGCCGAACGGACCATGATCGCGTCCGGATCGGCAATATCGGTGCTTATTTCATAACGATCTCTGTCAAACACTGCAATTCCCGCAGGTGAGATCTTGTTGAGTAGCTTGATTTTAGCCATAATAATCTCCATTCCGTCGAAAATGCGGCGGCGCAAATGTAATTCAGATCTATAGGTGAAGTTTAATGCAAAACATCTGTGTCGGTATGTGCGCTCTGCCTTGTTCGTCAAGCAGAACATCACAGTGAGCTGCCGCGCATTTTATTGTGTAATTCGGTGTATTTTCAGTTTTTCGGATTCTTTGCCGCGAAATCGCGCATGAAATCGACGAGTGTCTCGACACCTTCGTAAGGCATAGCATTGTAGATTGATGCTCTCATGCCGCCGACCGAACGATGACCTTTGAGGTTTGTGAGCCCTGCGGCTGTTGCCTCCTTCGGGAACTTCTTGTCGAGCTCCTCAACTCCGGTCACAAATGTGACATTCATCATTGAGCGCGAAGCCTTATCGACGGGTGCTATGTAGTAATCCTGACTGTCGAGGTAATCGTAGAGAAGTGCTGCCTTCTTTTCGTTTCTTGCTTTCATTTCCGAAAGACCGCCGATGGAGAGGATCCAATCAAACACGAGCCCCGCGACGTAGATCGGCCAGCACGGAGGTGTGTTGTACATGGAGTCATTGTCCGCCATCAGCTGATAGTTCAGCATTGACGGAGTCTCGGGGCGTGCGTTTCCGAGAAGATCTTCCCTGATTATGACGAGAGTCAGACCTGCGGGGGCAACGTTTTTCTGCGCACCGGCGTAGATGAGACCGAAGCGTGAGATATCGACGGGCTCCGAGAGGATACAGGAGGACATATCGGCAACGAGCGGAATATCGCCGGTATCTGGAATGTAGTTGAACTTCGTACCGTAGATAGTGTTGTTGAAGCACATATGTACATAATCGGCATCGGGACGTATCATATCGCGCGTTACCGTAGGTGTGTGTGAGAAGTTGTCATCCTTTGAGGATGCACAAGCTACTGCATCACCGTACTTTTGGGCCTCTTTGAAAGCCTTGGTTGAAAACTGTCCGCTCAGAATATAATCCGCACGACCGTTTTTCATAAGATTCAGCGGGACTGCGGCAAACTGCGTTGATGCACCGCCCTGAAGGAAGAGAACCTTGTAGTTATCAGGTATCGACAGAACTTTGCGCATGGAAGCCTCGGCGGCTTTGATGATTGCATCAAATGCAGGCGAGCGGTGGCTCATTTCCATGACCGACATTCCGGAATCACGGTAGCAGATAAGGTCTGCTTGCGCGCTTTCCAGAACCGGAAGCGGAAGCATTGACGGCCCGGCTGAAAAATTATAAACTCTGTTCATATATACTCCGATCCGCCGTCTCTTGACGGCTGTACCCAATAGGAAGTTTATGCTATTCATTATACAATATATCGAATGAAAGCGCAAGAGAAAATTTAAACAAATCGGTGAAAATTATTTCATTCGACCGTAACGGTACGGTGCACGCAGCGCACTCTGTGTTCTTGAAAACCATCGGTTTGTGTGATATAATATGTACGAGGGCGCTGCGTTTCGATTTTGTTTGTTGCCTTCTGCACACCGCGCCGCTGCTTTGTCGGTACGTAGATCGCACGATCCCCTCACTTTGAAGTTTGTCGAATCATGAACGGATGTATGGCAACGCTGTTTTCAAATAACTACGACTGAGAGGTTACGTATGCCGCGGAATAAATATTTATTGTGTGCGCGGGCAGTTGCGACACACGGCGTAAAGGGAAACCTGAAACTGCAAAATTTGACGGACTCTCCGAAGGTGCTCGCGGGGCTTCGACTCCTGTATATGAAGCGCGGTGAGGATTACTGCCCGATTCGGGTTGAATCTGCATCATGTCAGAAGGGAGCTGTGCTCGCTCATCTCTCCGGCATCGATACGCTTGAAGAAGCGATCACATATAAGGGAATGTATTTTTATGCCGACCGTGACGACATACCGATGGAAGACGGCGGAGTTTTCGTTGCCGACCTGATCGGTCTTTCGGTGTTTGATATCTCGGACGGTGTGACGGTAGGCAAGGTGAAGGACGTCCTCACGGACAGAGTTCAGGATATATATGTGGTTTCGGATGTGAACGGCGGTGAATTCATGATACCGGCAGTTCCCGAGTTTATACGGAATGTTGAAGCCTACGGGGAAAGAGCCGGCGTTTATGTTTCGCTGATCGACGGTATGCGCGGCGACAGCTGATATTGAGCGGACGAATATGAAGATAGATATTATGACACTGTTCCCGGAATTTGTAGACGGGATACTTTCGGAAAGCATAATCGGACGCGCGCGCCGTGCGGGTGTCCTTGATATAACGACGCATAACATACGCGACTATTCCGAGGATCGCCACCGTCGCGTAGACGATACCCCATACGGCGGGGGGCGAGGCATGCTGATGGCTGCCCCGCCGATATATCGCTGCTATGAGGCTGTGTACGGCGGTCGGGGATATACCGACGCTGATCGTGTAAAGGTACTCTACATGTCTCCTCGCGGCAGGATTTTCGATCAAAAAGCCGCAGCGGAATATGCGAGCCTTGACGGACTCATAATTCTGTGCGGCCATTATGAGGGGGTTGACGAACGAATTATTGAAGAGATCGTTGACGAGGAAGTGTCGATCGGAGATTTCGTTCTTACGGGAGGCGAGTTGCCCGCCTGTATCGTTACCGACTGCGTATGCAGACTGTGCGACGGCGTTCTCTCGGATCCAGAATGTCACGAACGCGAGTCATTTTCTGACGGTCTTCTCGAATATCCGCAGTACACACGCCCGTATGAGTTTCACGGCAGATGTGTGCCTGACGTTTTGATATCGGGTCACCATGAAAATATCGAGA
Organism: uncultured Eubacteriales bacterium; assembly: GCA_934446485.1. Lineage (GTDB taxonomy): Bacteria > Bacillota > Clostridia > Oscillospirales > CAG-272 > RUG11130. The sequence goes on from CAKSEM010000102.1 coordinate 5,082, forward strand.
AGTGGCGCCGCGAGGCATCAGTGCACCTTACGGAAGAACGGCGCCCGGATCTCATCGCGGACAACGGCGATCAGAGCATTCCGAAGTAAGCGAGGACGCCGTTTGCAACGCCTGATGCGAATAATTCGGGCTGAGTGCTCATAAGTGCGGCATCATACGGATTCGTTATGAATCCGAGCTCTACGAGTACAGCCGGCATGGCTGTACGGCGGAGAACGTACAGTGACGGTCGTGCCGCAACACCTCGATTGCGAAGCCCTGTGGATTCGGAAAGCTCCTCCAGGATATTCGATGCGAGTACGCCCGCGCGGCTGTCGGTGCGATATACGTACGCTTCGGAACCGGTGGAGTTCGTCGAGGTCGAAGCGTTGGTATGAAGGCTGATAAAGTAGTCCGATCCCCATGAGTTTGCGTCGTTTACTCTCGCGGCGAGCG
>CAKSEM010000103.1 GCA_934446485.1 uncultured Eubacteriales bacterium
TCTCGGTTATGACCACGAGAAATCCGAGGAGGACGAGCACGATATGTTTGCACGCCAAGATGAAATAATGGAAATACTCGGTATCGGCCGGGATCCCAGTTAAAGGAACATACACATGACAAAGACAGCTTTTATATCGATCATAGGACGACCGAATGTCGGAAAATCCACATTGATGAACGCGATGCTCGGTGAGAAAATATCAATTGTGTCTCCGAAGCCGCAGACGACACGCAACAGGATAGCGGGTATTTTGACGCGCGGTGAGGATCAGTTCGTGTTTCTCGACACTCCCGGAGTTCACAAATCGAAAAATCGTCTCGGTGACTATATGATGAAGTCGGTCAGAAGCACAGTCCGCTCGGCGGATGCCGTTATACTGATCGCCGACGCTGCGCACGATCCGGGGACAACAGAGCGAACGCTTATATCTCAGATCAAAAAATCCGAGCTTCCTTCGATACTTGTCCTGAATAAGATAGATACGGTCAACCGCGAAAGGCTCGCTCAGTCTATCTCAGAGTATGCGGCACTGCATGAATTCGATGCAGTTGTTCCGACGGTCGCAACGACCGGAAAAAATGTTGATGATGTTCTCGACGAGGCATCAAAGTTTTTGTATGAGGGCGACTGGATGTTCGACGGCGACTCAGTCACTGATCAGCCGGAGCGTCAAATCGCAGCTGAAGTCATTCGTGAAAAGATTCTTCGCACGTTAAGCGATGAGATACCGCACGGAACGGCGGTCGTTATTGAAGAGTTCAACGAGACACCGAAAATGCTTAAGATCAGAGCGGAGATATTCTGCGAGAAGGCTTCGCATAAAGGGATCATAATAGGACGCGGCGGTGAAACCCTGAAACGGATCGGCTCATACGCCAGAGAGGATCTCGAAGAGTTCTTCGGGGTCAAGGTATATCTCGATCTGTGGGTGAAGGTCAAGGAGAAATGGCGCGACAGCGACATGATCCTTAACTCATTCGGCTATAACCCGAAGGATCTCGGCTGAAATGGAAGAGATCAAGACAGCTGGACTGGTCATACGTGAGCTTCAGGTCGGCGAAGCAGACAAGCTATTGACTATCCTGACACCCGAGCACGGCAAGCTGTGCGTGTCCGGTAAAGGTGTGGCAAGCCTTCGAAGCCGCCACATGACTTCCGCTCAGCCGTTCTCGTACAGCAGCTTTGTCTTGCGGCGCACAAGAAAGTACTATTATATCGCCGACAGCGACATGATCGAGTGCTTCTTTAATATCCGGTACGACATCGAGCGCCTGGCTCTTGCAAACTATCTTTGTGATGTTGCGTGCGATGTGGCTCTTGAGGATTCGGATGAATCCGAGCTTTTGAGACTTATGCTGAATACGCTTTACGCTCTCTCAAACCGCGAGAACATTTCAAATGAGCTGCTTCGCGCCGCTTTTGAGTTTCGCGTTGCGGTACAGTCGGGATATATGCCGCAGCTCGACGATTGCGAAGTCTGCGGCAAACATATGCCGCCGATGCCGCTCCTGTTCGATGTGATGAACGGCTCTCTGCGCTGTTCCGATTGCGCAAATGTTGCACGGCGTGCTGAAATGGACGAGGATCGCACGGCGGATATTACATTCCGTCTGACGCCTGCCGTCCTTGAGACGATGAGATATATTGCACGCGCGCCGCTCGGCAGGTATCTGTCGTTCTCACTGTCGCAGGATGAGCTGCCGTTGTTTTCCGGTATTTCGGAGACGTATCTGACGTCGCACCTTGAGCACGGCTTCGGCTCGCTGACGTATTACAAAAAGCTCTGCCGCGACGGGGCAGTGTGACCGTAACGGATGGATTGTAACATGAACGAAAAATCACTTCACATACTTGAATTTGACAAAATACTCGACCGACTTGCAGCCTGTTGCCAGACTGAAGGCGGTCGTGCCATGGCTCACGAGCTCAGCGTTCTGACCGACAGATCGGATATAATAAGACGCCAGACGCTCACAAGCGAAGCATTGACTCTGGCAAACGGCTACGGCAGACCTTCGGTCGGCGGCATACATGATGTAACATCTGCCGCGTCCCGTGCATCCAAAGGAGCGCTGCTGTCCATGCGCGATCTGTTGAGATGTGCAGCTGTTCTTCGTGCCGCGCGACTTGCGCGCGATCATGCGGGGATACCCGATTCGGGTGAGCTTTCGGGCATATTCGCACGCCTCGTACCGAACCGATATCTTGAAGACAGGATCAGCGGTGCAATACTTTCCGAGGATACGATGGCTGACAATGCAAGCCCTGCTCTCGCTGAAATCAGACGCACGATAAAGCGCACAAATCTTAAAATTCGCGATATGCTGCAGAAGTATGTTTCCGGAGATGCGCGCTATCTTCAGGAAAATATTATCACGACTCGCGGCGGGCGATTCGTCATCCCCGTGAAAAGCGAATATCGCGGAGAGGTCAAGGGGCTCATTCACGATACGTCTCAGTCCGGTTCAACGCTGTTTGTCGAACCGATGGGTGTGGTTGAAGCCAACAATGAACTGCGCGAGCTTGAGGCGCGTGAATCGCACGAGATCGAGAGAATACTGTACGAATTTTCCGCCGAGGTGGGTGAGTGTGCTTCGGCAATAACGGGCGATTATGAGAATCTCATACTGCTCGATCTTATATTCGCTGCGGCTGAGCTTTCACATAAAATGAAGGGTGTCTCGCCGACAATAACCGATGAACGCAGGGTTGAACTGCGTCGGGCGCGTCACCCGCTCCTCGATCCGGCAACCGTTGTTCCGATCACGGTTGAGATCGGCGGAGACTATAAGATGCTCGTAATCACGGGACCGAATACGGGCGGAAAGACGGTTACGCTGAAAACGGCGGGGCTGCTCGCAGCAATGGCTCAGGCTGGGCTTCACATACCGGTTGATGACGGATCTACAGTCTGCGTCTTTGACGATATATTTGCCGAGATCGGCGATGAACAGAGCATTGAGCAGTCTCTTTCGACGTTTTCTTCTCACATGAAGGGGATCGTCGGTGTCCTCGGGAACATGTCTGAAAATTCACTGATACTCTTTGACGAGCTGGGTTCGGGAACCGATCCTGTCGAGGGCGCCGCGCTTGCGACGGCAATCCTCGAAGAGGTGCGTCAGTGCGGAGCGCTGTGTGTAGCTACGACGCACTATGCAGAACTCAAGGCGTATGCGATCGAGACAGATTCGGTTATGAACGCGTCGTGCGAATTTGATATCGCGACCCTCCGTCCGACATATCGGCTCATAATCGGAACTCCCGGAAAATCCAACGCTTTTGCAATATCGGAAAAGCTCGGACTTCCCGAGCATATAGTTCGCCGTGCCGACCGTTTGATCGGCAACGATTCGAAGAGCTTTGAGTCTGTGATCGAGAAGCTTGAAACTACGCGACATCGACTTGAAGTTGAGCGAGAGAGTGCGGCTCAAATGAGACGCGAGCTCGAAGCGGAGCTTGCAGCGGCAAAGAGAGAGTCTGAAGCTGTACTTGAAAAGGCAAAAGCGGAGAGTGAGCGTATGCTCGAAAAGTCGCGCAGTATGCTCGACGGTGCACGTGCGACGTGTGAATATGTTTTTCGCGAGCTGGATGAAGCAAAGCGCAGACAGGATCAGAGCGACCTTTCCGAAACCAAGCGCGAGCTCAGACGGAAAATACGAGAATATGATGACCGTGTCGATCCTGTCCTTCCGACCGAAGACGATGGATATGTCCTTCCGCGCGAGCTTCACGCCGGAGACAATGTTATTCACAGAAATATCGGTGTCGCGGGAGTTCTGATCGGCGACCCCGATAAGAACGGTAATGTATTTGTACGTATGGGCGGAGCGAAGACCCGCGCAAATGTGAAGGATCTGCGCCTCATTGAGGACGGTGCCGCCGACAAAAAGAAAAAGAAGGACGATAAATCGTCATACAGGGCGACTGTCAGTCGCAATTTCAAACCGGAATGTGATATCCGCGGTATGGCCGGCGATGACGGCTGTTTTATGGTAGATAAGTTTCTCGATGAAGCAAACGTTGCTGGAATAAAAAGCGTGACAGTCATACATGGTAAGGGAACCGGTGCACTTCGCGCCGCTGTTTGGAAGTTTTTGAAGAGCGACCGACGCGTCAAGGGCTTCCGTGCCGGTCAATACGGCGAAGGCGATTACGGTGTGACCGTGATCGAACTGAAATAGTATGCAGTGTGTGAATCTGTTCATAAATCGAGCAGGGGATTGAAAAACTTCGCACAATCTGCTATAATGTCATTTGCATGATCAAATTGACACGGTACTTACGGTAAAAATATTTGCAGTATGAAAGGAAGGCAACGAGTATGTCATCTAAGAAAATGCTGGCGATCGACCTCGGCGCTTCGAGCGGACGCGGCATCATAGGTTCTTTTGACGGAGAGAAGATCGGTCTGCGTGAGATACACCGTTTTTCAAATGATCCCGTTATGACGACCGGCGGCTTTACATGGGACACACTGCGTCTCCTGTTTGAGATCAAAACTGCGATCCTCAAAGCATCACACGAGGAGGGCGGAGCCGACACGCTCGGTATCGATACATGGGGAGTTGACTACGGCTATATTGATGCTGCAGGTGCGCTCCTCTCTAATCCGTACCATTACAGAGATTCAAGGACAGACAATATTCCGCAGTACGTTTTTGAGAATATTATACCGTGGCGGGAGCTTTACGGTATAACCGGGATTCAGTCTATGAATTTTAACACGATCTACCAGATGACAGCTGACCTTCGCAACCGTCCTTGGATCGTTGAAGCTGCGTCTCGCGTACTCAATATGCCGGACCTTCTCGGATATCTTTTGACCGGTGAGATGAAGAGCGAGTATACGATCGCATCTACAGGCGCACTTCTCAACGCCGTGAATCGCACATTCGATTTTGATCTTCTTGAGCGGTTCGGTATACGTCGTGATCTTTTCTGTGAACTCGTCTCTCCAGGAGCGCCTCTCGGCAAGCTTCTGCCGTCTATCGAAAGTGAGACGGGCAACACCGGCGTCAGCGTCGTAAAGGTTGCATCTCACGATACTGCGAGCGCCGTGCTTTCTGTCCCCGCAAAGAACGGAGATTTCCTGTATATATCGAGCGGGACATGGTCGCTCATGGGGATTGAGAATCCGGAGCCGATCATCACCGAAGAGTCACTCAAGTATGACTTTACCAATGAAGGCGGTGTGTTCGGCACGATCCGCGTTCTCAAGAACATAATGGGACTGTGGTTGGAGCAGGAGTCGCGCCGCCAGTGGGCGCGTGAAGGAACAAAGTACACCTTTGATGAGCTTTCGGCTATGGCTGATGCCGCCGAGCCTCTCCGTTCGATCATAAATCCCGACGATCCGCTCTTCTCTCCTGCAGGTGATATGCCCGGCAGGATTCGCGAATACTGCTCACGTACAGGACAGCATGTACCCGAAAACCCAGGAGAGACCGTGCGCTGCATCTTTGAAAGTCTGTCTCTCAGATACCGTTGGACGGCAGAGAAGCTCGAGAAGAT
>CAKSEM010000104.1 GCA_934446485.1 uncultured Eubacteriales bacterium
GGTGAATCTCCGATGTCTTTACGGCATATGCTTGAGACGGATAAATGCATCAGTACGGCGGATGCAGGATATAACGCAGCCTCCGCCGTGTGAAAAGTGCACTCTGTTCGTCGGGAGGATGCCGCCGGATGATACCGAACTTTGCTTACGGCACGGTTTTGACCGCCGCCGTTCTCGGTGCGATATTCGTAAACGGAGCGACCGATGCTCCCGGCACCGTCGCGGGAGCCGTTGCAGGCGGAACACTTACCCGCCGCCGTGCCGCCGTAATATGTGCCATCTTCAATTTTGCCGGAATGGCACTTTCATCGATACTTTACCCGAAGATCGGAAGGAGCATCGCCGAAATCGCCGCCGGGGATGCAGCGCCCGCCGCCTCGCTCGCCTCGGTCATAATATTTGCCGCCGTCGCATGGCGCTTCGGAATACCTACCAGCGAAAGCCACGCTCTGATCGCGGCACTCGGCGGCGCTGCACTTTATTACAACGGTACACCTGGCAGGGCATTTTTCGGGATCACCCTGAAGGGAACCGCTTCATGTGCGGCGGGATATGCTGCCGGATTCGCCGTGTGCCGTGTGCTGCGACACATCTCCGGCGAAAGAGGCTCGGTATACCGTCGCACACATTCGCGCCGCAGCGGCACACACAGATCGCACATCATAGCCGCCGTGTGCGCCGCAGGCGCATCGGCCTGCCACGGTGCACAGGACGGGCAGAAGCTCACCTCTCTGCTCATACCGAAAAGCGGCGTGATTCCGCCGTCAGCCGTGTTCATACCGTCAGCCGTAATGGCGGCAGGCTGCCTCGCAGGAGGCGGACGGATCATCGAACGTGTCGGCCGCGGCATTGCCGGTTCTCCCGACACCTTAGAGAGCACATCATCTGATGTGTCGTCCTTCATCTGCACACTGATCGCATCTGCCGCTGGGATCCCGATAAGCACAACATACATGAAAACTTTCAGCATGCTCGGCGCTGCCGGCGCCGACGGACGGCGTCCGGATCGGGGCAAGCTATTGCCGATCATCATTGCTTGGGCAGCAACGTACCCCGTATGTATGCTCCTCTCATATGCACTCTGTGCCGGTGCTGAATACTTTTTTCTCACATAAAGGAAAGGAGTCTCGATAACAAAGTGGATTACGCCAGAGATAGGACCTGTTTCTTTACAGGACACCGAACGATCCCGAAATATGAGTCCAAAAATCTGATAAACCGCGTAGATCGCGCCATTGATACATTGGCATCCGGCGGATATGAATACTTCGTGTGCGGCGGTGCCGTAGGCTTTGACACACTCGCAGCCTGCCGCATCGTCGTCGCTAAGCGCCGTTATCCGGATATCGGGCTCATACTCGCGCTCCCATGCCGCGACCAGACGCTCAAATGGCGGCGCACATATGATATTTCGCTCTACCAGCGCCTGAAGGGGTACGCCGCAGATATAATCTATGCATCCGATGTATACAGCAGCGACTGTATGCACGAACGCAACAGAATGATGGCAGACATGAGTTCTGTCTGCGTCGCATATTACAACGGCTCTCCGGGAGGCACCGCCTATACCGTCAAATACGCACGTGAGGTCGGCGTACGGGTGCTAAACGTATGGGGCGGGGTAAAATTTATGCCGGAGATCTGAAAAAAGCGCCGCAGATGTAAAAAAATTCACAATTATAGGATATACTATTAGACAGAAAAATTACGGACGCAGCAATGCGCCGGAACGGAGAAAATGATATGACCCTGACTGAACACATAGGTGCAAAGAAGAACAGACCCGTACTGACCATAGTTATGGACGGAGTCGGGCTTGCCCCGGCGGGAGAGGCTAACGCAGTCGCTCTCGCGCGCACGCCGAACCTCGACCGACTCATGCGCGACTACCCGATGCTGAAGCTGAAGGCTCACGGCACCGCCGTCGGCCTCCCGACGGACGACGACATGGGCAATTCAGAGGTCGGACACAACGCACTCGGAAGCGGACAGGTCTTTGCGCAGGGCGCAAAGCTCGTCTCGCAGAGCATAGAGAGCGGGAAGATGTTTTCCTCAGATACATGGCATGAGCTGATCGGCAACGTAAAGCAGTCGAACGGAACGCTCCACTTTATCGGACTCTTTTCCGACGGAAACGTGCACAGTCACATAGACCACCTGAAAGCTATGCTTGAACACGCAAAGTCCGATGGTGTCGCACGCATTCGCATCCACATTCTCCTCGACGGGCGCGATGTCGGTGAAACATCGGCTCTCGATTATGTAAATCCCTTTGAAGATTATATCCGCTCACTCTCTGACAGCGGATGTGACATCAAGATCGCCTCCGGCGGCGGACGCATGGTCATCACGATGGACCGCTATGAGGCAAACTGGAAGATGGTAGAGCTCGGCTGGAAGACACACGTACTCGGTGAAGGCAGAATGTTCGCAAGCGCCGCGGAAGCGATCGAGACGTACCGCGCAGAGCTTGGTGTGATCGACCAGGACCTCCCTCCGTTCGTCATCGCGGAAGACGGAAAACCGGTAGGCACGATTACAGACGGCGACAGCGTCGTATTCTACAACTTCAGAGGCGACCGCGCCATTGAGATATCCCGCGCATTTGACGGTGGAGATGACTTCTGCGCATTCGACCGTAAGAGAGTTCCGAATGTCGTATTCGCAGGTATGCTTGAATACGACGGAGACCTCCACATTCCGAAGAAATACCTCGTCTCACCGCCGGAGATCACGAACACGATGGGCGAGTACCTTGCAGCGACCGGCATCAGCCAGTACGCTATCTCCGAAACGCAAAAGTTCGGTCACGTGACCTACTTCTGGAACGGAAACCGCAGCGGAAAGTTCTCTGAAGAGCTTGAGACCTACGTAGAGATTCCCTCAGACATCGTGCCGTTTGAGCAGCGCCCCTGGATGAAGTGCGCGGAAATCACCGACGCACTCATCGAAGCCCTCGAGAGCGGAAAATACGACTGCCTCAGGGTAAACTTCCCGAACGGAGACATGGTCGGACACACAGGCAGCCTTGAAGCCACGGTCTGCTCAATGGAAGCTCTCGACCTCCAGCTCGGCCGCATTCTGAAGTGCGTAGACCGCGTCGGCGGGATAGCACTCATAACCGCAGACCACGGAAATGCCGACGAGATGGCGGAGACGGACAAAAAGACCGGTCTTCCGAAGCACAACGCCGACGGATCGCTGAAAGCTAAAACGAGCCATACACTGAACCGTGTGCCGTTCATCATCTACGACAATATCGCAGGTGACACCTACAGCGTCGCCGAAGATCAAGGGCAGTTCGGGCTCTCGGCAGTTGCCGCAACCGTTGTGAACCTGCTCGGCTACGACAAGCCCGAGATGTGGGATGACGGCATGATAGAGCTGAAATAACCTACAGATAACCGAGTCTGCACGGGCACTCCTCAGACGGATGCAGCTTCCGCCCGAGGAGCGCCGGCAGGCTCATTTTTTTACCGTCGAAAGATGTACGGACACGCTTCTTTCGGCAGAAAGGACATCGCCATGTTTTTCGATGACGGAATCATTTGCCGATCGACCCTCCTATGTGAGGTTCCCGGTGTATGCCATGCGTTTTCAACGCGGCTCGGCGGAGTGAGCACCATTCCCCACACGCGGGAAATGAACATAGCGCCGGGGCACGGCGATCCCGACGGGACTGTGACGCAAAACATAGATATTCTGACACGCGCCGCGTCCGGTGGGACGCTCTGTGCCGCAGATGCCGTTCTCACGCATCAGATACATTCGACCGATGTACGTGTGATCGGACGCGAAGAGCGCGGGGAGGGCGCATGCCGTGCCGCAGGAGCTGAATGCGACGGCTTTGCTACTGCCGAATACGGAGTCATGCCGATCGTGCGCACCGCCGATTGCGTGCCGATTCTTCTGGCAGGTCTTAGAGACGACGGCACGCCCGCCGTTGCCGCGCTCCATGCAGGATGGCGCGGCAGCGCTGCGGGCATCGCTGCCGCGGGTGTACGTGCGCTTGAAAAGCTCGGCGTTTCCCCTGCAGCCGTCACGGCTGCCGTCGGCGCACATATCGGTATGTGCTGCTTTGAGGTCGGTGAGGATATGCGCGATGTCGTGCGCGAACTGCGCGGTTCCCGATTCACAGAACGGTACATCTCCGAACGCAGCGGCAGGCTGTATGCAGATCTGTCAGGCATGAATCTTGAATTTCTCTGCGACTGCGGAGTTATGCAAACGGACGTGTCCGATGAATGTACCGTCTGTCTTCCCGAAAAGTACCACTCACACCGACGCGGACACGGTCTGCGCGGTACTATGGGATCGTGCATCGCAATTATCGGAAGTGATCACCGATAATTCAGCCGGTCATCATCTAAAATAGGTATTCACGCCCCAAAGTGTTCAAATATTATTTACATCTATATGCTATACTGATTGTGTTCGGCACTGACTCACGGTGCCTATGCACCTATGAAAAACATCCTCTGCACCCGAAGGTGCCGAGACTGGAGACACATATGATTGAGATATCTAATCTGTACAAAAATTACGGAACGAAGCCCGCACTTGAAGGTATCAGCTTCAGCATCCGCGAGGGTGAGATCGTGGGCTTTCTCGGCCCTAACGGCGCAGGAAAGTCAACGACGCTCAATATCCTCACAGGGTATCTTTCCGCTACCTCAGGCAGGGCCTCTGTCGGAGGGATCGATGTGTTCGAGCACCCCGATGAGGCAAAGCGCCTGATCGGATTTCTGCCGGAGCAACCACCGCTCTACCCCGAAATGCGCGTGCGCGAGTACCTCACGTTCGTTTATGAGCTGAAGCGCTGCCGACTGAATATCAAAAAGCATCTCGAAGAAGTTATGCAGGTGACTAAAATATGGGATGTGCGCGACAGACTGATCGGCAGCCTCTCCAAGGGATACCGACAGCGAGTCGGCATAGCCGAGGCACTCGTGGGCGATCCGCCGGTCATGATCTTCGATGAGCCGACCGTCGGTCTCGACCCCAAGCAGATCATCGAAATACGGAACCTTCTGCGCACACTCGGACGAAACCACACCGTGATCCTTTCGACACACATCCTCTCCGAGGTCCAGTCACTCTGCAGCCGTGTCATAATAATCAATGAAGGGCGTATAATCGCCGACGAAGCGACCGAAAACATCACCCGCGCCGCGGATGACGGCCGCGAGTATCGCGTTAAGATCTGCGGCCCGCAGCGCGAGGTCACGAATGCACTGCGTGCAATTAACGGTGTTATCTTCGTTGAAGCGACAGGCGAACGTGATGCGGACAGCATCTGCTACATCGTTCGCTCGGAGAACGGCGTGGATATAAGGAAGCCTCTATTCAATACACTTGCACGCGGCGGATGGGCACAGATCGGTCTGGAATCGGCAGGAATGGAGCTCGAAGATGTCTTCGTCCGCCTCATGGATCGCGATTCGCATCGGCGTGCCTGATAATTCCGGGATCTATCCGCTTTGAAAGGATTTTTAAATATGGGATCA
>CAKSEM010000105.1 GCA_934446485.1 uncultured Eubacteriales bacterium
ATGTTGAATTTTCACTCAGTGAAAATCCTTTGTTCGTAAATCCGAGAATCGGTGATTATACAATTCGAGACGATGCAAACTTTTACAATATACCGATCGCTGAAATCGGAAGATATTGATCATATTTTCCTGCGCTAAGCAACGCAAAAAGACGGACACCGTAATATACGGTTTCCGTCTTTTTGACCCTCTTCAAAAATCGTATTTTCCAACTTACCGTGATAAAAATGTCTTATCTTTGCAAATGTTGTTGTCTGAGCAGATATTAAATGTTATAATAAAAAAGAAAGGGGGCGGTATTATGACACGACTCAGGCTGTGTCGCACAGGCAGCATACTGCTCAAGCTGTTTTTACTTTTTACATCTGTCTTCAGCGTTCTGTATCTCTGCGACCTGCTGTCAGAGCCCTTTGGTTTCTCTGAATGGGAAACGGCACGCGCTGTGTTTATCATAAAGACCGTACTGATCGTCGTGTTCTGTTCAACCTTATTCTGGGTCGGAATAATACTTGAGTACCTGTTCTGCAATCAGCTGCGCGCAAAAAAACGTATACTCGGAATAGTTTTCGGATGGATTCCGATAATCAATATCATTATGCTCATAGACATAATCGCAACATCTGACCGCGAATACCGTTTTGAGCGCAAAAAAATCTTCTTGAACCGTGAACGGCAGGATTTGAAAATTTGCCGCACCGCCTACCCTATTCTCCTTGTGCACGGCGTATTCTTCCGAGACTTTGAGCATATCAACTACTGGGGAAGAATTCCGTCGGAGCTTGAGAAAAACGGTGCAGAGATCTACTACGGAAATCACAACAGCGCATCCTCCGTGCATGAAAGCGCAGTGCAGCTCCGTCAGCGAATATCTGAGATCGTGAGCAATAGCGGATGCGAGAAGGTAAACATCATAGCCCATTCAAAAGGCGGGCTTGACGTTCGGGAAATGCTCTCGGACCCGGAAACGGCAAAACACGTAGCCTCCGTTACAACCGTCAGCACACCGCATCGCGGATGCCGCTTTGCCGATTATCTGTTTGAACGGGTACCGCCGAAAGGTCAACAGCAAATTGCAATGCTATATAACACTGCCGCCGAACGACTCGGTGATACCGACCCTGATTTCCTGACAGCGACACGCGACCTGACACACGAAAAGTGTGCAGAAATGAACGAACTGCTGAAAGACCCTGAAGGAATATTCTGTCAATCGTTCGGCTCAGTTCAGCATCGCGCATCGTCGGGTCGTTTTCCTCTCAATATGACACATCTGTTCGTCAAACAGTTTGACGGTGAAAATGACGGGCTTGTGGGTGTCGAATCATTCGAGTGGGGCAGCCGCTACACACTCCTAAAGCCGAAGGGGCTGCGCGGAATATCACACGGAGACATGGTCGATCTGTGTCGGGAAAACATTCGAGGATTCGATGTCAGAGAGTTCTACGTCAAGCTCGTATCGGACCTGCGAGAAATGGGATTCTGAATCTTCAGGAAATAGTCAGGGGAGGTGACGCAATGTCACCTCCCTTTTTGCCGACTTTCCTTGCAGCGCGGGTAACTTCTCGACAGATCATCATAGCATCTCCATGCGTATTATTAAGAGTTCTGTACCTCACCGTAATCCAACATTCCGAAACCTGCGACCGATGTCACCGGAAGCGAAAACAGTATCGCTCCTGCATCGGTTGCGGTACCTGCACGCTCAAGCACCGAACGCATGATATCCCCCTTTTCTTCCCTGCGTGCAACGATCAGAATAATCTCTTTCTCGCTGGCAATAGAAATGTTAAGAAAGCGAGCAGCCTCTTCGGCAAGGGTACCCTTGCCGTGCAGGACGGTTCCTCCCGTCGCTCCCGCAGCACGCGCCGCATTCATAACATCATCGGTTCGTCCTTCATTGGCTATTGCAACGATCAACTCATATGTCCGATTTATATCCGGCACACGACCCGCCGATACTTCGCCCTCACTCATAACACTCACTACTCTTTCACCTCCCATGCTCTTCAGCGGTACGGAAACCGCCACCCCGTGTCCCGGAATTCCGATATACAGTCTCCGCCTAAGCTCACTCATCAGTACAGCGGATTTTCCGGTATTCATGACCGACATAACTATTCTCTTCTCGTTTGAATCAATACCGAGAAGCTCCAAAACACTCCGATCGGCCGTTCCTCTCCCGTGAAAGGTCACAGAGAGCGGAACGGACAGTTCGCGATGTATAAGATCAAGCTTTTCTGTTGCCTCCGGAGAGACTACGGTTATAACGCACGTCACTTTTCTAAGTCCTCCCAAAATTCAATGATGGCAAGATCGTCATATGCAGGCTCGGATGATGCGGCAGTATCATCGCGCCGATCAAAGATAAATCCTACGATCTGTATTGAAAGAAGAGGCATCATGGCAACCATCGCCACCAGCCCGAATGCATCGCGCAGCACATTCCCGCCGAGTGCTACAGAAGCTCCGATAACGAACTGTAGCATAAACGTAGCCGTCATGGGACCGGATGCAACTCCGCCGGAATCGAACGCTATTGCTGTGTAAATATCAGGAACGAAGAATGACAGTATGAGTGATATCGCATATCCGGGGACGAGAAACCACATCAGCGATATACCTGTCAGAACGCGGAGCACCGACAGAGCCATGGCAAGCGAGATAGCCGCGGAAAGCGAAAGCTTTATTGCACGTCCGGGAATAGCTCCCGCACTGACTTCTTCGATCTGTCTCTCCAGCACCGATACGGCAGGCTCGGCAGAGATCACAAACCATCCGAGAAGAGCAGCTATCGGAACCAGTAAATACTTAGTCCACCCAGTGCTGAGAGAGGCACCGAGAACTGCACCGAGCGTTGAAAATCCGACATTCACGCCTGTAAGGAACAGCACAAGCCCGACATACGTATACACTATTCCGATCAGTATACGAACGAAGCTTCTGCGTGACATGCGCAGAGAGACGATTTGAAAAATCAGAAATATTACGGCTATCGGTGACAGCGCCAACGCAACCTCACCCAGATACATCGGAATCGCCGAAAAGTACTCATACCCGACATGAACCGTACTTTCATATGCCGCACTTGAAATCTCAACGGCACCGTCGGCACCGGATGATATCAACCCGAGCAGAAGCACAGAAACTATGGGACCGATCGAGCAGAGGGCAACCAAACCGAAGCTGTCCGATTCGGCTCCGCGGTCACTTCGGATATGCGCAACACCAACGCCGAACGCCAAAATAAACGGAACGGTCATAGGGCCTGTCGTAACACCGCCCGAATCGAATGCTATCCCGAGAAAATCGGAATCGGTAAATATCGCAAGAATAAATATCACGGCATATGCCGTGCACAGTATGTACCTGAGGCCGGCACCGGTGAGTATGCGCAGCATACAGACCGACAGAAGCACACCGACTCCGACTCCGACCACGGTGAGAAGCAGCACCGACGGTATGTGCGGCACAGTTCGGGCAAGCACCTGAAGATCCGGCTCGGCGACCGTAACTGCAAATCCGAGCAGAAAACTTACGATCAAAATGAGAGGCAGATTCTTTGTTGACGTCAGCGTCGTTCCGATCTTATTGCCGATAGGAGTCATTGATACCTCTGCTCCGAGCGAAAACAGACCCATGCCGAAAATCACAAACAGCGTTCCGATAAGAAAGCTGAGCATAAGATCAGTAGGAAGCGGCGACACAGTAAGCGACAGCACGAGCACGATCATGACTATCGGACAGACGCTCGCCGCTGCCTCGATTATTTTTTCACGTATCAGATCATGCCTGTTTTCAATGCTCCACTTCATCTGTTCCGTACCTCACACCGTATAATGCTGCCGCGCGGGACACCTGTCGCAGCTTCTGTGCAAATCAGAACTGCGCTTTTTCAAAACTATAGTTATATTATACACAACCGATATGAATATTTCAACCGCCGCGCAAAACGCACCGACATCGATATCCATTATATGCATGGGACCACGGTATACATGCACATATGCCGCGATGCTCAGTCATAGAAAACTCACGGATCTCTCACATAACTTCGCACGATATCTGCTTTGCTGCTGCACCGCTTCTGTGCCGTTTAGAAATATAAAAAAGTGCGGTGCCGATCATACCTCGGCACCGCACCGATATTATCTTTGTACCCTGCCCGAGCAGTCACCTGAGGCAAGTTTCTTAACTTCATCAACACTGACAACATTGAAGTCGCCCTCGATCGAATGCTTCAGACAACTTGCCGCAACGGCAAATTCAATTGTGTCCTCCGGACTGTATCCGGAGAGCATAGAATATATGAGGCCTGCGCCGAACGAGTCTCCGCCGCCTACGCGATCGACAATATGGATATCGTAGCTGCGGCTGAAGTAGTATTTGCCGTCGGTATGGAGCATCGCAGCCCATTTGTTATCGCTTGCGGATATGGAGGTTCGCAGAGTAATGGCCACCGCCTTGAAGCCGAAACGTTCGGCAAGCTGACGCGCAACGTCGCGGTAAGCGTCACGGTCGATCTCACCAGCCTCAACATCCGTATGCTCCGCAGATATACCGAACACATCGGCGGCATCCGCTTCATTTGCTATGCATACATCGACAGAACGGCAAAGCCGATCCATTACCCGACCTGCAGTTTCACGGCTCCACAGCTTTCCGCGATAGTTGAGGTCACACGAAACTGTGATTCCCAGTCTGTGTGCCGCCTCACAGGCATCGGCACAGATCTCGGCAACATTTTCGCCGAGCGCGGGAGTGATTCCGGTGAAGTGGAACCAATCAGCTCCGTCAAATATACGTTCCCAGTCAAAGTCAGAACGCTCTGCCTTGGATATAGCCGAGCCTGCCCGGTCGTATATTACCTTAGACGGACGCTGGCTCGCACCCTTTTCGAGAAAATATATGCCCACGCGGTCACCGCCGCGTGTAATAAGTGAAGTGTCAACGCCGAACTTGCGCAGCGCCATGACTCCCGCCTGGCCGATCTCATGCTTCGGCAGCTTTGTGACAAATGCCGCGTCAATACCGAAATTTGCAAGAGACACCGCGACGTTCGCCTCACCGCCTCCGTAAGTTGCCCCGTAGCGATCTGCCTGAAGGAATCTGTAATACCCCTCAGGTGCCAGTCTCAGCATAATTTCTCCGAATGTTATAACTCTTTTCATTGCCATCCTCCGGTATTTATCTCTTAATGAGGTGAACAGCGAAACCGCCCACCACATTTTCAGCATATATAAATGTCATCTCTCCTGCTGCGTCGTACTTGGCGCTCGACTCGTCGAACCGCATTCCGCGACGCGTCAGGTGATATGCTGCGCGATCAACATAATTTGTCGCAAATGCTATGTGTCCTACCTCACCGCGCGCAGTGCCCGACATAACCTCTATCATATCCCCGCTCCAAACGGAAATATCGGTCGGCCGCTTTTCAAAGCCGAAGAGCGAGGAAAACTCCGACGCTATGCCGTCGGCGTGAGATGCATCGGAATTGATG
>CAKSEM010000106.1 GCA_934446485.1 uncultured Eubacteriales bacterium
TATTCTTGTGAGCATCACCGCTTCTCCCGATATTGAGCTTTCCGATATTGATACAGCATCATCCCTTATCGCTGATCAGGCGCACGAGGATGCAACCGTTATTTGGGGTGTTGCATTTGATCCCGAGCTTGAGGATAAGATGAAGATCACGATCATAGCAACGGGCTTTGACAACAGCAGCGAGAAGATAGTCATGAGACGCGGAGACACGGATGTGAAGCGCGCTGAGGCTCCTGCGGCTGACGCTCCCAAGGCTGAGGTTGAGACTGAGCCTGAAGAGATGCCCGAGGTCGGGGAATCTAATGTGTCTGACGATGATATAACAGAGATCATAAATATGCTCAGAAAGAATAAAGAAGCCGGCAAGTGATGCGGCTCTGTACTGATTGATAATAGCTTACCGATACGGGAGTGCGGCGCTCCCGTATCGGTTTTTTCGTACATTCATGCACGGCATGCAACACTGTTGCAATTTTGCTCACGGCATGGTATACTGTTCTTGTATTAATTTTCAGCGGAGGCGGCAAAGGTGACGGCGATAGTAACCGATACTCACTACAGAATGGCAGTTGCGTTGATACGCGATCTCGGCGAAGCGGGTGTTCGCGTTATTGCGTGTGACTTTGACGACATATCAGAGGATCCGGGGGCAGTTTCACGCTATGTTTCAAGCCGTGTGAGAATCCGACGGCAAAGCGCAGTCGGAGACATTGAGGCTCTGTGCCGATCTGTTTGCGAGACTGACGGCATAGCACCTGCTCTGCTTCCCGTCGGCAGCAGGACACAGGCGCAGCTTGCTGCGGCGTCTGAGAGACTTGAAAAATGCGCAGGTCTGCTTCTGCCGACTCCGCGACAGCTTGACAGATGGAACGATAAGTCTGCCGTTGCACAAATCGCATCGGAGCTCGGAATTCTCGTGCCGCGCGATTTCGACCAGTCTTCTGCAAAGCCTGAATATCCCGCGATCGTTAAGCCCGCGTGCGGCGAAAAATTCGGACTCAGTGCCGCCGCGCGTTATTTGATAGTACATGACAGAGCAGAGCTTGACAGAGCTGTGATCCACTTTCGCGATATAACGGGGGAGACACCGATAATACAGGAGTACCTTACCGGCGGAGCTGCCGGATGTTCGATACTCTGTGACCGCGGGCACGTCGCGGCACATATTTGTCACAGACGCGTGCGGGAGTACCCCGTCAGCGGCGGACCGTCAAGTTGCTGTGAAGTCATAGAGGATGACCGTCTCCTTGACGCAGCACGCCGTATGGCGGAGGAAGCCGGTTATACGGGCGTTGCCATGATTGAATTCAAGGCGGGAGATGACGGCGAATGGAGGCTCCTTGAGATAAACCCGAGAGTGTGGGGAACATATCCGCTCGTACGTGCCTCCGGGAGCAACTTCTCGTATATGTGGTTTGCTCTGGC
This sequence comes from uncultured Eubacteriales bacterium, assembly GCA_934446485.1. GTDB lineage: Bacteria > Bacillota > Clostridia > Oscillospirales > CAG-272 > RUG11130. The sequence goes on from CAKSEM010000106.1 coordinate 1,426, forward strand.
AGCCCGGTTGGAAGTGCCGGAGTACAGTGCTCCGAAGCCGATCAGGATGGTCTACTATCCGTCGGATATGGCAGCGTGCCTCGGCTATTTGAAGCGCGGAGATTTCGGTAGATTCTTCGGCGGAATCAGTGACTTTTTTTCTCCGTCAGTCAAAAACGGCTTGCGTGACCGCGAGGATTCGGAGCCGTACAGAGAATATCTTCGGTCGCTCAGGCATCGCAGATGATGATCTGATTGAGTTTTTTGAAAGGCGGTTAATTACGGAAGATGGTAGTCGGAGTTGATCTTCATGTTCACAGCGACAGCTCGCACGACGGCATAGATTCGATTATGAGCCTTGCTGAGGCCGCTGAGGCTCGCGGACTTGCTGCAATTGCCGTTTGTGACCACAACCTATGCCGGAGCCTTCCCGAAACGGCGCCTGTACTTCTGATTCCGGGGACCGAGGTGTCGACTGCTTCCGGGCATATTCTCGGAATATTTCTGGATCGCCCGGTAGATTATGAATTTCTGCGTGCTGACGGACTGCCGAGTGCGAAAGATGCAGTTGCCGAGATACACGCTGCCGGGGGGCTTGCCGTTCTTGCGCATCCGTTTGAGCGTCGCGGCGCTGACAGAGACACGATGATGCAGCTTGATGTCGATCTGATAGAAACGGCGAATTCGCGAGATTCGATGAAGGTTCACGATGCCGGATTGTTGGCGGAACGACTTGCGGATTCGATGGGAAAGCCGCGATGCGGCGGAAGCGATGCGCACGACCGCAGAGCTGTCGGTGCGTGTTATACACGCGTAGAAATTAATTCGATCAGCTTGGATGAATTGCGTGCGGCACTTGTGCACGGCAAATGCGAAGCGGTGCGCGTGCGCGGTACGACATGGTGCGAGAAGGCGCGCTCGCAGCGGGCGGGAGCCCGCCGCAGCGGCAGCTTTGCACGCATTCTGCGTGCGGGGCTGTACTCACTTGCGGCGCCGATAAGGGATTTGCTCAGAATATAGTCATTTGCATAACATTCTGCGTGCCGATGCAGGCGGATGGATCGATACTGTGCCGATTCGGCAGAATAGGAGATTATTATGTCAGTCGTTACTTATGCTATCGGATGTGCAAAGCGTCTGAAGCACAAATTTGATGCCGGAATTCGGGCGATGACGCCCGTTTATATTTCGCAGGTAAGGCGGATCGAGCGCGTCGTTGTGAAGGAAAGGGTAGTCGCGATGACGTTTGACGACGGTCCGTGCCGTATGCCGGCAAAGCCGTCGCAGGATGAACGACCGCTGACACTGCGCCTCGTTGAGACGCTTGAAGAGTTCGGAGCGCGCGGTACGTTCGACATAGTAGGAGACACATCCGGAAATTACCCTGATCTTGCGGGTGATGAAGGCTCTCCTCAGTGGGGAGGTATAAGGTACGACCACTATCCTGATTTCGGCTGTGATGCCGACGGCGGCGCGGTAAACTGTCCCGAGTTGGTGCGTCGCATCCTTGACGGCGGACACGAGATATCAAGCCATACCTATTCTCATGTGCTGTTCGGAAAAAAGCCGCTCGTTTACGGCGGTCGTGATCCGCTTCCTACGGTGGATGCCGTTATAGCGGATCTCAGGCGGCTCCACGATTATATGAAGAGTGAATTCGGGTACACGGTAAGGCTGTCGCGGCCGCCTCACTACGTTGACCGATGCCCCGACGGGTTTGACTCATACGATGCGTATGCCGTTATGGGATATCAGTATATGGCGGCAAGCTTTGACGGTGCCGGATGGCTTCCGCTTCACAATTACGAAGCCGAATGCGGCGCTATGCTGAATCCGCTCAGAGATGCGCTTTCAGCCGATCCCGATGCGCTGTGCGGACAGATCATATTTCAGAAGGACGGTTACAACATGGCGCGCCGTTCACCGGTTGCCGACGGATTGCCTCAGCAGCTTCGGCTTCTCGGAGAGTACGGGTATCGCGTTGTCACCGTATCTGAACTCCTCGACATATGCCCATTTGCCGATCTCGCGCCTGATGATGCATACTTTAATGATGCAAAGTATCTCCTTGACTGCGGATACCCCGTGTGTTACCGCGATAATACGGTTCGGGCGGAGACGGGTATGACCCGCGGTGAGCTTGCGATGATGTTGTACGGATCTGATTCGGCAATGCGAAGAATAGAACTTGTGCGGAATGGCACGCGAGTTGCTGCGGATATCGGGAGCAAGCATCCGTATGCGGCTGCGATAGATGCCGCCGTCAAAACAGGTGCGGCGGAGCTTTGCTGCGGGAAATTCATGCCGAGCGGCGCGGTCGGGCGAGATTATCTCGTTCGGTGTCTCGCCGAGCGCTTCGGCGCGTTACCCGACATCGGCGATCTGTCTGATTCACCGACACGCGGAGAGATCATAGGTGCTGCGGCGGCAGCTGCACGCGCATCCCGTCGGCGCTGAGCCGGTGTATTCGTCATATTTCTCATTCCGAAAATGAGCACGGCAGGGACGGAGCGCTTCCGTATGCCGTGCTCATTTTTATTCTTATGATACCCCGGTATCGGTTTTAACTCCGAGACGCTGCACTATCGGCACAGCGGTAATGAGAGTCGGAATGAATGCTATAATATCGGCTGCCGCCATAAAGAATAACAGACCGTCGAGACCGAACCACAGCGGGAGAATCAGCACAAGCCCGACTCCGAGTCCGACCTCACGGAATACCGACAGCGCGGTAGAGACCCAAGGCCTGCCGAGTGCCTGCAGGCTGATGACGACCCCTTTGTTTATGCATGAGAGCGGAAGCGTGCAGAGAAAGAGCCGTATGCATCGCACGGCAAATTCGGTGTAATAAATACTTTCGTCCGACGCACCGAATATTCCGATAAGCTGATGCGGAAATATCAGGGCGATTGCTGCGCCGACAAGTCCGATCACTCCCTCTGCCGCAGCAAGGCGGATCATGACACCTCCGGCGCGCTCACGCCTTCCGGCTCCGAGATTATATCCGATGATCGGTATGCACCCGGCTGAAAGCCCGATTGCAGCCGATATTACAATCTGATAGAATTTCATTACGATCCCTATGACTGCCGTCGGTATCTGTGTGTATTCGGCTTTGCCGAATACAGGATCGAGCGCTGCATATTTGCGGCACATATTGAGTACGGCAGCCATCGACAGTACGACTGCGATCTGCGACATAAAGCTCGTAAATCCGAGCGGGATTATGTGCCGAAGAAGCGGCAGTGACGGCTTCATGTCGTTTGGAGTCAGCTTACACGACTTCATTCGTGCAAGATATGCACCTGCGATCACTGCGGACAGCGCCTGCCCGGCGACCGTTGCAATTGCGGCACCCATCATGCCCCATCGGAAGCCGTATATGAAGATAGGATCGAGAATACAGTTGCAGACGGCGCCTGCGAGGAGAGATGCCATAGCAACCGCGGGACTGCCGTCGGAGCGTATGATCGGATTTACGGCCTGCCCGAACATATAGACCGGGATCCCGACGGAGATCCAGAAAAAGTATTCGCCCGCCATGGCAAGTGTCTCACCGTTAACATCGGCACCGAAGGCACACAGTATCGTGTTGCCGAATATCAGATAGACCGACGTAAGAACCACGGACGAGATCACGACTGCCGTGACTGAGGTTCCGATGCATCCTGCGGCGCGTCGACGGTCTCCCGAGCCGAGACTCAGGCTGACGGCGGCACAGCAGCCGTCACCTATCATCGTTGCAATGGCGAGGGCTATGACCGTGAGAGGAAAGACGACGCTGTTTGCGGCGTTGCCGTATGAGCCGAGATAATCTGCGTTGGCAATGTAGATCTGATCGACTATGTTATAGAGAGCACCGACGAGCAGCGAAATTATACATGGGATCGAATATCGGCGCATCAGGGTGCCGAGCGATCCCTGTGTCAGATCCGGAGCGGAATGGTTGTTCATAGTTTTACCGTACCTTTCTCTTCTGCCGGGAAAGAAAAAACACACGCATCGGCGTGTGTCAGAGC
>CAKSEM010000107.1 GCA_934446485.1 uncultured Eubacteriales bacterium
GCAGAACGGACGCCCGGTATACAACAACTTCGGCGGCGGCGGCGGAACGGGACTCACGCTGTCACCGGTTGCATTCATCGTGATAGATGCAGAAGGTCATGCCGAACTGTTGAATGTCAATTTTCCCGCAGCACCTGAAGATACCGTCTCGCGTGTGATATCGTTGGTCGAGCGCTCACCTGAGTTGATTGAGCGTCTGCGCGGCATTTTTTCAAAAAAAGAGTAATTCTCCCGTTATACCCTCAAAAAATCAGTCGGTACAGCAGTATATGAGTCGTGCTCCGTCAGATACTAAATCCGCAACGATTGATACATTGTGAGGTTTTATAAATATGACACAGCAATCTTCTTGGAGCATGAGGGGTGTTGCGCTCGCTGCGGCACTGACGCTTGCCGTCGCTGCGGTTACGGGACACAGAGTCGGCGCTGCCGCGGAGGCAGAGCCGTCCGTTTCCGCGCGCAGCGCGATCCTGATTGAAGCGGAGAGCGAAGAGCCTGTATTTGAGCAAAACGCCGACGAGCGACTGCCGATGGCAAGTACCACGAAGATCATGACAGGGCTTGTGGCGCTTTCGACGGTTCCGCAGGACAGAGTGGTAGAGGTGTCGCCTGAGGCGGTCGGTGTCGAAGGTTCGTCGATATATCTGACGGCAGGCGAGAGCATATCGATGCATGACCTCGTCTGCGCCATGATGCTCGAGAGCGCCAACGATGCCGCCGCTGCGATAGCTTATGAGGTTGCGGGGGGAATTGACGAATTTGCCGCTATGATGAACGAGCGAGCACGTGAGCTTGGGCTGTCGGATACGCATTTTGCAAATCCGCACGGGCTTGATTCACCCGATCACTATACGACTGCACGCGATCTTGCGCGCCTTGCCGCAGCGGCGCTCAGAGTGCCTGCTTTTGCGGAGATCGTATCGACTTACAAAATGAATATCGACCGCGACGGTGAGATTCGCGTGCTGCTTAACCACAATCGACTCCTTCGCTCATACGATTCTGCCATAGGCGTTAAGACCGGATTTACAAAAAAGAGCGGAAGATGTCTTGTTTCTGCAGCGGAACGGGATGGGATCACGATGATTGCCGTGACGCTCAATGCACCGGACGACTGGCGTGACCATCAGTCGATGCTCGACTACGGCTTTTCACAGTATGAGCGGGTAACGGTCGCGCAGCCGCGTGAGGTTTTTACAGATCTTCCGCTGATCGGCGGTGTGTCGCCGACTGTGCGTTGTTCAAACGCAGATTCGGCTTCTGTTGTCTTGCCGACGGGTGCCAAGGTCACGTGCCGTATTGAGGCGGCGAGGTATGCTCCCGCACCCGTGCGTGCCGGAGACGCGCTTGCCAAGGCGGTATTTGTGAGCGGCAGAAAAGTGGTTGCCGAGCTTCCGCTTTACGCTGAGCACGACGTTCTGCTGCGCGACGATAAACCGACATTTTTCGAGCGCCTCATAGAATTCATATGGGGCAACTAAGGGATTTATCATGAGTGAGATCAGACTGCAAAAATATTTTACAGATTGCGGAGTGATGTCGCGCCGCGCCGCCGAGGCTGAAATCGCCCGCGGCGCGGTGCGCGTCAACGGAGAGATTGCGAAGATCGGATGTAAGATCGATCCGGAGCGCGATCTCGTTTTGTACCGCGGGCGTCCCGTCAAGCCGAAGCAAGGTTCTGACGGTACATACATCCTTCTCAACAAGCCGATCGGATATGTTACAACTACGTCTGATGAGTCGGGACGCCGCACAGTTATCGATCTTCTTCACGGAGTTGATGTGCGTGTGTACCCGGTGGGACGGCTGGATATGTACTCCGACGGACTTCTCATTCTGACTGACGACGGAGATTTGACATGCCGCCTGACGCATCCGTCACACGGGCTCAAAAAAACGTATATTGCACATATTGCCGGAGAGCTGACTGAACTTGATGCCGACCGTCTTGCCGAACCGTTTGAGATCGACGGCTACATGATACGCCGTCCGGAGGTAAGACTGCTCGGAACGGAGGGCGGCGCCTCAACGGTCGAGTTTGTTCTTGCCGAGGGCAGAAATCGGCAGATCAGGAGGATGTGCGAGCGTGCGGGATACAAGATCACACGCCTTACGCGCACCAAGATCGGTGATATTGCCGTCGGAGAACTTCCGCTCGGACACTGGAGATATCTGAGTTATGATGAGGTGTCGTACCTCAGAAGTGTGTAAATTGGAGGAGAAGTATTTATGCTTGCTGTAAAACCCATACCCGATGCTGCGTTGTCGCGCGAGCTGTGTGAGATGTGCGGGGTCGGGTACGATCCTGCGGCGTTTCTCTATATGGCTTCCGATGTTGAGCCGGATCTGTCGCGAATCAACCGTGTTATAGGAATATGCACATTCGTTATCAGCGGCGACCGCCGTGAGATCGTAAGCATAGCTCAGTCTCCCGGAGTTGATGATATCGAGGCTATGATCATAATGGTGCGTGCGGTCATGAACTTCATGTACCGCTGTGAGGTTGAGCGCGTTACGCTTTCCGACAGTGCCGCTTCAGACGGTATGGCTGAACGTCTGGGTTTTACACTTCACGACGGACGTTACTCAATAGATCTTAACGAATTCTATAAGGCGCCGTGCAAATTCGGCGATGGAAGCGTCAGCGAGATTCAACACGGCGGATTATACGGCGCAGCACGGCGGCGCGCGCAGCGCGTTTATCGGCTGCCGGAACGACGGTCCACGGTGCATACTGTGTATCGGTGCGGCGAAGCATGTCTTCGGCGGCGGCATCGTATTCACGGCGTTTCAGCCGTCCGCGCCAATCGTCTTCGGTCAGCTTGTATCTGCGTGAAGGGTCGGACATACGTCGCATAAAACGCTCAAGCTGTACTTCCGGAGGAATGTCCAGCCAGAATTTTTCGATAACGGCACCGTTTGACGTAAGGAATTCTTCAAATGCGCACATCTCGCCGTATGCACGCTCCCAATCGGATCTGCTGCACAACTCTTCCACACGTTCTACGAGTACTCTGCCGTACCAGCTTCGGTCAAAGACCGCAGCACTTCCTGTCGGGGGAATATCGCGCCAGAATCGGTAGAGATAATTGTACGTAAGCTCTTCGGCAGTCGGTGCACCGGTGTGAACGATTCGTATGTGTGACGGATCGGCACGCTTTGCAATACATTTGGCACACCCGCTCTTTCCCGCAGCGTCAAGCCCCTCAAGAACGATAATCAGAGATTTTCCGCGTTCTTCCAAGCCTTCGATCATGAGAGCTGTGCTGCATGACAGCTCGCGGAGGTCATCTTTAGTGATGCCGGATCTGTTTTCCGATAATGTTACCTGTGACATAAATTCCTCCGATTCAACGGGAGATTTTCGAAAACGTTCGTACATGAATATTATTTCCGTGCTCGGACGTAAAAATTCATGAGACAACATATTGATGCGTCGCATAGTAATTGCGATTATGGGGGGTGAAATACCGTGAAGAACAGCGAACGGTCGGTATCGGAGCTTCGGAACATCGGAGAGACGCGCCGCAAGGCGTTTTCGCGGCTCGGAATATACACTGTGGGAGATGTGCTGAATCATTATCCGCGCGCATATCAGAACCGCGGAGCTGTTCTGAGCATAGCCGAGGTGAAGGAACGTCTTGCCGCCGGCGATGACGGTCCGTTTCCGATAATAGCTACAGTTATGGCAGAACCGGTCGTCCATAACATACGGCGCGGAATGACGCTCATAAAACTCGGTGTCTTCGACGAAACAGGCTCGTGTTCCGTGACGTTTTTTAACCAGAAATTCGTAAAAAATCAGCTGCATTGCGGCGCTTCGTTCAGATTTTGGGGACGCTTCCGTTTATCCCGCAGCAGGCTTGAATTGACGTCTCCGATCTTTGAGCCGTACGTTGAAGGCGCAAAGCCGCTGCCGCCGTTCTGTCCCGTGTATCCGCTGACGAGCGGACTTACTCAAAAAATCGTGTATCAGGCAGTCACGGAGGCTATGGCGCTCGTTCTCCCCGAAACCGAGGACCCTCTGCCGCGAGGAATTCTCGAAAAGTATTCACTTCCGACGCGTGCGTTCGCTTTGAGGAACATACACTTTCCGGAATCCGAGGATGATTTGAATTCCGCAAAGCGGAGGCTCATTTTTGATGAGCTGTTTACCGCTTCAGTCGCCCTCGCAGCTACCGGCGGACGAAGGCGAACGGTTTCACAGGCTGTGATGTTCGACACTGATACGTCGCCGTTTACAGCATCTCTGCCATACCGTCTGACCGGGGCACAGGAGCGGTCGCTTTCGGAAATCGTAGCCGATATGGCATCGCCGTATGCCATGAACCGTATGTTGACCGGAGACGTAGGCTCGGGAAAGACTGCCGTTGCGGCTGCCGCAGCGTTCGTTTCACTAAAAAACGGATATGACTGTCTGTTCATGGTGCCGACTGAGATTCTCGCTGTGCAGCACTATAACGATATTTCGCGCTTTTTTGAGAGGTGCGGCATCGGGTGTGTGTATCTGCTGACGGGCAGTACACAGACTGCGGTGCGGCGTGAGATCATTTCCGCTCTTGCGTCGGATGATGAGCCGACGCTCGTAATAGGTACCCATGCGCTTCTGTCCGACGATATAAAGCCATCATCTCTCGGGCTCGTTATTATAGATGAGCAGCACAGATTCGGCGCAATGCAGCGCGCGACTCTTGCAGACAAATCCTGCGGGATCAATACGCTTGTAATGAGTGCGACGCCGATTCCGCGCACACTTTCACTTATAATGTTCGGCTCGCTCGACATTTCCAGAATTGACGAACTTCCTGCGGGACGTCAGCCGATCGATACGTTCGTTGTAAATGACAGCTACAGAGTGCGTCTTCAAGCCTTCATCCGACGGCAGGTCAGCGAAGGGCATCAGATTTATATCGTTTGTCCCGCTATCGAAGAAACACGCAAGGAACGTGCTCCTGAGAGCCTTGAAGAGGCATATGACATCGCACTGTTCGACACACCCGAGGAAGATGCAATACCGTTAAAGAACGTATCGGATTATTCTGAGGAGCTTCGTGCGGCATTGCCTGAGTGCCGTGTGGCGGTCGTTCACGGAAAGATGAGATCATCGGAACGTGAGGCAATAATGGGAGAATTCTGCCGCGGAGAGGTAGATATAATAGTCTCGACTACTGTGATCGAGGTCGGCGTAAATGTACCGAATGCAACGCTTATGATCGTTGAAAACGCCGAGCGTTTCGGGCTTTCACAGCTCCATCAGCTTCGCGGCCGTGTCGGACGCGGAACTGCAAAATCGTACTTCATCCTCGTTTCCGATGCACGAGATGACCGAGCTGCAAGGCGGCTGTCCACTATCAAGC
>CAKSEM010000108.1 GCA_934446485.1 uncultured Eubacteriales bacterium
CACGGTCTTGGAAACACGGTTCACAACAACGAGCTTTTCCTGGAGGTCGAGCTCATTGGGATCGAAATTCTTTGCCATTATTCTTTCTCCTGATGAAGTTTAATTTGTAGATTAAACCAGTGTACAAACCGGTCTCCGGCAGTGGACTCAGAACTTGAGTCCGCCCTCGCGGGCACCTGCTGCCAGCTCCGATACACGTCCGTGATATACATAGCCGCCGCGGTCGAATACGACCTCGGTGATTCCGAGCTCGACGGCGCGGTGTGCGATCTGCTCTCCGACGAGCTTAGCCGCTGCCTTGTTGCTGCCGAGTCCCTCGAATCCCTTCTCGTTAGACGATGCAGCGCAGAGGGTCACTCCGCGGACGTCGTCGATGATCTGAGCTCTAATGTGAGCGTTGGTGCGGTAAACTGCGAGACGCGGACGCTCAGTCGTGCCCTGGATCTTAGCGCGCACGCGAGCATGTCTCTTAATGCGCTGGATATTCTTATCCTTCTTTGAAACCATATCAAACGTCTCCTTTCTTTATTTACCGGCCTTACCGGACTTGCGGCGAATACGCTCGTCGCTGTACTTAACGCCCTTACCGAGGTACGGCTCCGGCGGTCTCTTAGAGCGGATGACTGCTGCCATCTGACCGCATGCCTGCTTGTCGAAACTCTTCACTATGATAGTGTTCGAGTCCGGAACGTCAAACGTGACGAGATCCGTCTCATCGAAGTAGATCGGGTGCGAGTGGCCGAGGTTAAGGACGAGCTTCTTGCCCTCCTTAGCTGCTCTGTAGCCGACGCCGACGATCTCGAGCTTCTTCTGGTATCCTTCGGATACGCCGGTCACCATGTTGCTGATGATCGTGCGGGTCATGCCGTGGAGAGACTTGTTCTCCTTTGAATCGTTCGGGCGGGTCACTGCAACGCTCGAGCCGTCGACCGTCACGGTCATGTTCTCATGCGCCTTGAAGTTAAGCGTTCCCTTGGCACCCTTTACGGTAACAAGGTTGTCGTCTCCCACGGTCACGGTTACGCCTGCCGGCACCGTGATGGGGTGTCTACCTATTCTTGACATTTGCTCTCCCCTCCTTACCAAACGAAGGCGAGGATCTCGCCGCCGACATTTGCCTTACGTGCTGCCTTATCGGTCATGATGCCCTGAGAGGTCGATACGATCGCAATGCCGAGACCGTTCATAACGCGCGGCATATCCTCACAGTTCGAGTAGATACGGAGACCCGGCTTTGAAACGCGGCGGAGGCCGTGAATGACCTTCTGCTTGCCTGCCTCGTACTTCAGGGTAACACGGATGATGCCCTGCTTGCCGTCCTCGATGACCTGTACGTTCTTGATGTAACCCTCAGCGAGCAGGATGTCTGCAATCGCCTTCTTCATGTTTGACGCCGGGATATCGACGCTCTCATGCTTCGCATTGTTTGCGTTTCTGATGCGCGTCAGCATATCTGCTATTACGTCTGAAATCTGCATAGTAGTTTTCCTCCTGTCATGCAAGTAATTAAAACCTTGCTGCCGCCGGTCTGGCGGCCGCTCATCAACGGTTAAGCCGTGCGGCTTCCTATTGATGCGGAACCGGTTGCACCGACACATCTCCGTCGGTGCGTCTCATACCGCGCCGGATGTTCCGACGCCGATGTTGACCCGTCCGATTACCAAGAAGCTTTTCTTACGCCGGGTATCTCACCCTTGTAAGCAAGCTCTCTGAAGCAGATACGGCAAATGCCGTACTTGCGGAGGTAAGCGTGAGGTCTGCCGCAGAGCTTGCAGCGATTGTACTCTCTTGTCGAGAACTTCTGCGCTCTCTGCTGCTTGTTTATCATAGCCTTCTTTGCCATCTGACTCTACCTCCCCTGATTATTTTGCAAAGGGCGCGCCCATAAGGGTCAGCAGCTCTTTTGCCTCTTCGTCGGTACGTGCCGTGGTAACGAAGCAGATGTCCATACCGCGGATCTTATCGACCTTCTCGTAATCGATCTCGGGGAATATCAGCTGCTCCTTCAGACCGAGGGCGTAGTTGCCGCGGCCGTCGAAGGCGTCGGGGTTGATACCCTTGAAGTCGCGGACGCGGGGAAGAGCGAAGTTGAAGAGCTTGTCAACAAACTCATACATACGCTCGCCGCGAAGCGTGACCTTTGCGCCAATCTTCATTCCCTGACGGAGCTTGAAGTTTGCGACCGACTTCTTAGCGAAGGTCGGCACAGCCTTCTGTCCGGAGATCTGGGTCAGGTCGTCGATGATAGCGTCGATGACCTTTGTGTTATCCTTTGCGTCTCCCGCGCCGACGTTGATCACAATCTTGTCGAGCTTCGGGATCTGCATTACGCTCTTGTACTCGAACTTCTTCATGAGAGCCGGAGCGATGTCAGCCTTGTACGTATCAGCAAGTCTTGCCATTTCAGCCACCCCCCAAATCAAAGCTCAGCGCCGCACTTGGCGCATACGCGAGTCTTCTTGCCGCCGTCGAGCTTGTGAGCCGGTCTTGTAGCGCCGCACTTTGAGCAGTGAAGCTGCACCTTGTCAGCGTACATAGCGCCCTCGACCTCGACGATACCGCCGTTCTCCTGAGGCGGTCTCGGCTTTACGTGCTTCTTAACCTTGTTGACACCCTCAACGATGACCTTGCCCTCCTTGGGAGAGACCTCAAGCACCTTGCCGGTCTTGCCGCGGTCGTCGCCGGAAATTACGATTACGGTGTCACCTTTTTTAACATGAAGTTTCTTCATCTCTGTTCCTCCGTCAAAGTACTTCCGGTGCAAGGGAGAGGATCTTCGTAAAATCGTGCTCGCGAAGCTCGCGGGCTACGGGTCCAAAGATACGTGTTCCCTTGGGGTTTTTGTCTTCGTTTATTATTACCGCTGCGTTCTCATCGAACTTGATGTAGGAGCCGTCCGCACGGCGGAGACCCTTAGCAGTTCTGACGATAACAGCCTTTACAACATCGCCCTTCTTGACGACGCCGCCCGGCGCCGCCTTCTTGACAGCACACACCACTATATCACCGATGTTTCCGTAGCGTCTGCCGGTGCCGCCGAGCACGCGGATGCACATAAGCTCCTTCGCACCCGTGTTGTCGGCAACCTTCATTAATGACTGCTGCTGAATCACTGAAGTTTTCCTCCTCTGTTTAGTGTCGGCACGTTCTTTGACGTACCATTATAGGATTCTGTACGGAAATTATTTAGCCTTCTCAACGATCCTGACGAGGCGCCATCTCTTCGTCTTCGAGAGCGGTCTCGTCTCCATGACCTCGACCTTGTCGCCGATGCGGCATTCGCCCGATTCGTCATGTGCGTGGATCTTTGCGGTACGCTTTATGATTTTTCCGTAGGTGGCGTGCTTGACGTTGTCCTCGATCGCAACTACGATCGTCTTCTCCATCTTGTCGCTGACGACACGTCCGACCCTGGTCTTTCTCAGCTTGCGCTCGTTGTTCATTTCCATTTTCCCGACCCCCTTCACGCGTTCTTCTCGGTGATGACAGTCATCACGCGGGCGATTTCCTTCTTAGTTTCGGAAATCTTGTGAGGGTTGTCAAGCTGATTTATCGCGTGCTGAAAACGAAGGTTGAAAAGCTCAGTTTTGAGATCCTTCAGCATCGCTGCAAGCTCTTCGCTCGATTTATTTCTAAGTTCTGTTGCCTTCACAGCTTATCCCTCCACTTCTTTGTCGAGCTGCTCCTTCGTGGCGAAGCGGCACTTTATCGGGAGCTTGTGCATTGCAAGACGCATAGCCTCGCGCGCGACCTCTTCCGATACGCCGTCCATCTCGAAGAGGACACGGCCCGGTTTTACTACTGCTACCCAGTACTCAGGCGAACCCTTACCGGAACCCATTCGGGTCTCAGCCGGCTTCTCGGTGATCGGCTTATCCGGGAATATCTTGATCCAGACCTGTCCGCCGCGGCGGATATAACGCGTCATTGCAATACGGGCAGCCTCTATCTGATTGGAGGTGATCCACGCCGGCTCGAGCGCTACGAGACCGTAGCTGCCGTAGTTGATCTTGTTGCCGCGGGTAGCCTTACCCTTGAGGCGACCCCTCTGTACACGTCTGTATTTGACTCTCTTAGGCATTAACATCGGTGTTTGCCTCCTTTACCTCAGATGTGCGCGGAGCTGCCGCTCTCGGTGCGCGCGATGCGCCTCTTGCATCAGCGGAGGTACGACCGCCGCGACCGCGTCCCTCGGGAGCGCGTCTTTCGTCACGTCCGCCGAAACCGCGTCCGCCGCGTCTGTCGTCGCGTCCGCCCTCACGTCTGTCACGGCCGCCTTCGCGTCTGTCGCGTCCGCCGCGTCTGTCATCGCGACCGCCGCGACGTCTGTCGCGTCTGTCGTCGTTTCTCGCGCCGGTACGTGCTACCTCGGAGAGGATTTCACCCTTGTAGATCCAGACCTTGACACCGATCTTACCGTAGGTGGTGTTAGCCTCCCAGAAGCCGTAATCGATGTCTGCGCGGATCGTCTGCAGCGGAATCGTTCCCTCATGATAGTGCTCGGTGCGAGCGATCTCGGCGCCGCCGAGACGTCCGCTCACGGATATCTTGATACCCTTTGCGCCGAGTCTCATCGTGCGGCCGATAGCCTGCTTCATTGCGCGGCGGAAGGAGATACGTCTCTCAAGCTGAGATGCGATCGACTCAGCAACGAGCTGAGCGTCCATATCCACCGGCTTGACCTCGACGACATTCACGGATACCGGAGCACCCGTCATAGCCTCGAGCTGAGCCTTGAGCGCATCGATCTCTGTGCCGCCGCGGCCGATAACCATACCCGGCTTTGCGCAGTGGATGAACACGCGGACACGTCCGGTGTTGTCGCGCTCTATCTCAATCTTCGGGATACCTGCAAGGAAGAGCTTCTTCTTCAGAAATTCTCTGATCTTGTAGTCAGACACGAGGATATCGCCGAATTTCTCATCGGAAGCATACCATCTGGAATCCCAGTTTTTAATAACACCGACTCTCAGTCCGTGCGGATTAACTTTCTGTCCCATTGTCGACTACCCCCTCATTCCTTATCTTTCAGTGCGATCGTGATGTGGCTGGTCCTCTTGAGGATCCTGTCAGCGCTGCCCTTACCGCGCGGCATCATTCTCTTGAGAGTCATGCCGGGGCAAACGAAGCACTCAGATACCACAAGGTTCTCAGTGTCCATCCCGAAATTGTGCTCCGCATCAGCTGCAACCTTGTTGAGCAGCTTCAGTATGTGCTCGCACGCAGCCTTCGGCGTCGTCTTCAGAATACCGCAGGCA
>CAKSEM010000109.1 GCA_934446485.1 uncultured Eubacteriales bacterium
GTTTACTCTATCCGAAGCTGCACTCAGACAGATTGTTAATCAGTTCGTTTCGGAGAGCGACGGTTTCGAGACCAAAGGTCGATAATAAGCTCGATTCCGTCAGAAACAAACGGCTCATATAATGTATACTTTACCGCATCCGCAGCACAACGAAAGATTACGTGTTATAGGGCGCGGCAAAGTTTCGGCGAATTTCAAAATTCAATCCTGTCGATAACGCCTATGATTCGCAATCAAATGATATCTTTGATCCTCCGATCAGGTTCGTGAAGAACGCCGCTTTGATGCAGCGATTCATTCGCCGCGATATACGCCGAGAACATCGGAAAAGGGTGAGAGTGCCCTCTCCAATATACCGTGCATTTCCGCTATAGCTATACCGTAATTCGTGATCGGTATTCCCGCAGCTGAAGCACGGCTGAGGCGTGATCTCATCTCACGTTCGCTGAGCATACAGGCACCGCAGTGGATAATGAGTGAGTAGCGTGAGAGATCCTCAGGGAACTCTCCGCCTGATGTAAACTCGAACTCGGGTTCTGCATTCGTATACTCACGTATCCACCTCGGCAGTTTGACCGTTCCTATGTCGCCGCACTGTCGGTGATGCGTACAGCCCTCAGAAATGAGAATGCGGTCGCCGTCCTTGATGTTTTTCAACCGTTTGACGCCGCGCACCGACACCGAAAGCTCGCCCTTGTATCTTGCGAAGAGTATCGAAAATGATGTCAGCGGCACATCGTGCGGAACAGTCTTTGCCACAACGCCGAACGCCTGCGAATCGGTAATCACCATACGCGGAGGCGATGCCATAGTGCCGAGCGCCGCCGGAAGCTCCGTCTCCTTTACTACAACATTTATCGCACCGTGATCGAGCACATCACGTATCATTTGCTGTTGCGGAAGGATCATGCGCCCACGCGGAGCGGATTCATCTATCGGCGTGACGAGCACCACTACGTCTCCTGCGGAAATAAGATCACCTACGAGCTCGCGTCGGCACTCGGCACTGTCCGTCAAGTGACCGAGGCGCTCACGCAGATCATGTATTCCCTGCCCCGTTACGGCGCTCACGCGCATGGCGTGATCGTCTGTTGGGACAGCGGCACCGTCGAGATCCGATTTATTATAGGCAACAATATACGGTATATCCCTTTCGCGAAATAGGTCACATAGCTCACGGTCGGCATCACGCAGCCCAAGTGTCGCGTCAACCACGAGCACCGCAACATCGGTCTTGGAGAGCACCTCGCGCGTACGCCTCACACGCATCTCGCCGAGTTCTCCCTCGTCATCGATGCCGGGAGTGTCAATTATGACGACCGGACCCATCGGCAATATCTCCATAGCCTTCTGCACCGGATCAGTGGTAGTGCCCTTCACGTCGGAAACGAGCGATATCTGCTGTCCCGTGACGGCATTCACAACGCTCGATTTTCCGGCATTTCTGACCCCGAAAAAACCTATGTGTACACGTTCTGCCGACACTCTGTCGTTAAGTCCCATATAAGATTCACTCCTTTCGTTATACCACCGACAAAGCACGTCAGAAGCGGAAGTCCCGCCTGTCGGAATTCTTTATTGACTCAATATTTGCACGCGCGATCTCGCGCACCCGCTCACGCGGTATCTTGGAAAGCTCGCGTTCGATCAGCTCATATCCTATGCGGCGCGTCTCGTCGGATGCATAGTCCTCAAGGTATTCGCTCAGGGTCATTAGCGCATTCGGATGGCAGCAGTTGAGTATCTGACCGCTCTTGCAGAGGCTCATGAAACGGTCTCCCGTGCGTCCCTCACGGTAGCATGCGGTACAGAAGGACGGTATGTGATCTTTCTCCATGAGCCAGCGTACAACCTCGTCAAGTGTTCGCTGATCCGAAACGTCGAACTGCTCCGAATCATGCGGGCGTTCCTCTTCGGCATACCCGCCGACCGAGGTGCGTGACGCACCGCTGATCTGCGAAATTCCGTAATCAAGAACGCGTCCGCGCACAGCCTCGCTCTCGCGAGTGGAAATTATCATTCCCGTATACGGCACAGCAATTCTGATGCAGGCTATAATCCTTGCAAACAGATCATCGGAGATACTGTTATCAAATACATCCGGATCGATATCGTCCGCGTGCTTTATGCGAGGTACGCTGATCGTATGCGGTCCGACACCGTGAACTGCTTCAAGATGCTCGGCATGCATAAGCAGCCCTGCAAACTCATATTTGTACCCCTCAAGCCCGAACAGCACTCCGAGCCCGACATCGTCGATGCCGCCCTCCATAGCGCGGTCCATAGCTTCGGTGTGATAGTCGTAGTCATGCTTAGGACCCGTCGGATGCAGCTCAAGGTAGCTTTTTTTGTTATATGTCTCCTGGAAGAGGATGTACGTGCCTATCCCCGCCTCCTTGAGGCGGCGATAATTCTCCACCGTCGTTGCCGCTATATTCACGTTGACTCGGCGTATATCGCCGTTTTTGTGATGGACCGAATAAATGGTATTTATACATTCGAGGATGTACTCGATCGGATTATTAACGGGGTCCTCGCCGGCTTCGATCGCAAGGCGCTTGTGCCCCATATCCTGAAGTGCCGTCACCTCACGCCGCACCTGCTCCTGCGTGAGCTTTATCCGCGCAATATGCTTGTTCTTCATGTGATACGGACAGTAAACACAGCCGTTCACACAATAGTTTGACAGATAGAGCGGCGCAAACATAACTATCCGATTGCCGTAAAACGCGAGCTTAATCTCATTGGCAAGTCGGTACATCTCCTCGATCTTTTCGGGAATGTCGCATGCGAGCAGGACAGATGCCTCACGGTGAGTCAGTCCCGCGCAGCGGTAGCCGTCACCTACCTTCTTCGGCCGCGCCTTCTCAAGAAGCTCATCGATCAGTTCAACATTGTTGCGGTTAGCCTCGGCGTACGCGAGAGTTTCCATAATCTCGCCGTCATTTATAAATTCCTCTGCGCGGAGGGATGAAGGATCGTACTTTGCCATATTAATGTTCCTTTCGCTGTGTCGAATGTAATTATATTTTCTTGATATCTCCGCGGTCGGTCACCAACTCATAACCGATCCCGCGCATACGTGCATTTAGGCAGTCGCGGCACTGTGCCGATTCCTCACCGGTACAGATTTTGTCGTCGTACAGCTCATACTTTCGTCTTACCGAAACCGGTGACAGATTCGGCATTACCACGTTGGCGCCCGCCAGTATCCCGCGCTCGCGCCCGCGCGTGTCGAGCGTGCCGAGTGCCGTCGTTGAAGGCAGCAGTATATTCGGCTTAATCAGCCTGATTAGTGAGAGAAGATACAGTGTCAGCTCCACATCGCCGGCAAGGCAGTCGCGGAAAGGAGTTCCGTGATGAGGTATGAACGGTCCGATCCCGCACATATCCGGCGAAAAATCTTCGATAAAACGAAGATCTCGCGCCAGCGACCGTGACGTTTGATATGGCGAGCCGACCATAAATCCGCAGCCTACCTGAAATCCGAGCTCACGCAGCACATAAAGACACTCGATCCTGTGTCCGAGCGACATCTCAGACGGATGGAGCTTGCTGTAGTGGTGCTCGTCGGCAGTCTCATGTCTGAGCAGGTATCTGTCGGCACCCGCTTCGCGCATACGACGGTAATCCGTCCTCTCGTATTCGCCGAGCGACAGCGTTATGGCGCAGTCGGGATGCTGCCGGCGAATCTCGCTTACGGTGCGGCATACCTCATCAACGGGCATAACACCCTCTCCACCCTGAAGAACGAATGTACGAAAGCCGAGACGATGCCCCTCCGCACAACATTCCATGATCTCGTTCCGCGTCAAAATATATCGCTCGCACTCACGGTTTGAGCGCCGAATTCCGCAGTAGTAGCAATCATTTCGGCATACGTTACCAATCTCGATCAGCCCTCGAACATATACGTCGGTTCCGTAGATGCGGCGGCGTACCGCATCGGCAAGGCGTGCTGCATACTCCTGTACTGTGCTGTCGCGGTGCTCTATGAGGTATACGTACTCGCCCTCGGTAAGGGTGTGATCCGAGGCGAGCCGATCTATGAGCTGTGTTACATCATTCATCGGACAGCACATTGGAATAAGCAGTCTTGACGCTGATACCCGGAATGTTGCCGAGGCGTCCTGCGAGCGACGATATCGTGTCCTGCGGAGCGTCAAGCGCGATCGAAACTATGTTGATCCCGCGGCTGCGGTACGGTATACCCATTCTCCCGATGATATATTCTCCGAATTCGTGAAGCACTGCGTTCAGCTTCTCCACGGTATCATCGCGTGTCGCAATAATCGCCATAACTGCAACTCTTGTCTGCATAAATACCTCCCAAAAACAAAGATGAGCCGCCCATGACAGGACAGCTCATCTCTTTAATATCGATAGTTGTGTCCTTTCAGTCAGAGAGCCTCAAAACTCCCTTTATGTCAGGTCACATTCAGTATACCACACATTATTTCATTTTGCAACACAAATTTTTGTCAGTACGCATTCATATCGCTCAGTATATAAACGTTTTTGTACCGCATACGTTTCAGCTCAAGGTACGCCTGCGTACTGCGCTTGCCCGCCGAGCAATATACAATTATCACGGCTTCCTGATTCTGCGGCACCTTGTCGGTGCTCGTGACCAGGTCTCGGTAATTTACATTCACCGCACCGTCAAGATGCCCTTCTTCGTACTCCTCAGCACTTCTCACATCGATCATAACGGTGTTGAACGCTGCAGCGTTTCTCATATACCGATGCGCCGTCTCGGCATCGATCTTATCGCGTTCGATATCGATGTCGAATTCTTCATATATATCTATGTCATAATCGACATCACCGCGCACAAGGTCATACGCACCGTCAGTAAGTGCGCCGTCGCATGTAAGGGTAAGAACTTCAGTGTCATGCGGTGCTACAGTCACTCGGTATTCACCGCACTCGCCGATATCGGTGTGCGTGATTGCATCGCGAAGCACTGCCTTGCCTGCTGCACATATATCCGAAAGATCGAGCGTCACGGTTTCCTCTTCCTCTCCGGAATTGTAAAGCGCAAGCGCCGCCGCAGATCCGTTTCCGGCACTCATTTCCTTCATCCAGAGCTCCGTCGAGCTGCCCAATGTCTTAACATATGCGGCACTGCGTCCGACCGGGTCCTGATTGATAGCTATAAGTTCGGTGTTAGACATGAGCGCCACGTTCTCGTCCGACACATATCTGAGATCGCACCCGATAACGAGCGGAGACGCAAACATCGCCCA
>CAKSEM010000110.1 GCA_934446485.1 uncultured Eubacteriales bacterium
ATTATTTCGGCTTCCGAGCCCGGGACTGCATTAGAACCGCGCGTCACACGTATAGTGATGTCCGAGTGCGACTTCGGATTCGATGTGCTGTCCGAGGAAGCAGTCGGATGCCTGATATGCTATGTCTATGAGCCGTTCTTTGAACGCCATCCCCTGTGCACGGGAGTAATGACCGGAATATATACCGATCGTATATCCGACTTTGCTTTGCGGCATATCCCGTGGACTTACGATTTGCTGAATGATTATATTGCCGCGGGTGGGAAGGTGTCGCAGCTTTTGTCGTTTGTCTCGGGAGAATCAAGTGAGCGGAGTGAAGGTGCAAGGCTTTCAGCTCTTACAGCGGTTTCGCGCTTTGCAAATGTCTTTGCCGAGCCGTTGAGACACTTTATTGAATCACGCGCGCTTGAGCTTTTCGCTCCTTTGCCGGACAAGCTCATTTCTTCCTGCGCCGGATGCGCCGGTGTTCCTGTGTACAAAGGAGAGCTTCTCTCAGATGACCGCGACAGTGAATTGACGGCGGCTCAGTGTCTGACCGATGCTGCACGTCTGTGCGGCAACCGTACGGGAGCGTATATCTGCCGCGGCACGGAGATATCCGATATTTGCCGTGAGGTACAGCTCGGTGCAGTCGCAGGAGTAGGACTGTACATACTTCCGCCCGGACTTGCCGATCCGAAATATGTTTCCGACCGTGGGATCGACACATCGGATTTGCGACCCGTGCTTGAGTTTATGAAACGCCTATCGCTGATCGGCATTTCGTGTTCTGCACGCTCGGGTATCGCTCTGATGTGCGATGACGGCGTGATACCGTATGCATCTGCGGCAAGACTGCGCGCCCGCGGTGCCGGATTTACCTTTGTTGGGCGTCGCACAGCAGAACAACGTGCGGCGGTTAACGACGGACGCCTGATGATCGACAGGTGTGCTTTTGATACCCTCCTGATCGATCGCCGGATTCGCCTTACGCCGGATGATGTCCGCCTTTTCGGAGAATTTGCCGTTGGCGGCGGGCGTATGCTGCGCGGCGGTGGATTCTCTGAATTTGCGTCTCGACAGAGCGGTTCAGTGCGCGCCGACGGCGAGACGTTGACTTTTGATATGTCAAGATGCGGCATGCATCACACCTATGTGTTTAATCCGACGGAATCTCCGCTGTCCGTCAGCTTTCCGACAGATCGGACATGCGCTGCGCACATGTTTGACCCGTGTTCAGGTAAAGTTCTGCCGCTTGCCGAAAGAGACGGCTCGGCTAATCTCAGGCTTTCCGCAAATGAGTGTGTGCTCGTCGTGTGGGATCCGGGCACCGCGCCGTTTCCGCCTTCTGACATTCCTTCGGTGCGTGAACTTATTTCGCTGCACTGTGGTGTTAATACGGTCGAATATACACCGCAAACGGGAGACACGTGCTGCATTGAGCTTTACGGGGTACGCAGCATCTGCCGTGTTACCGTCGGATCGTGCGAACGGGTTCTGTTAACGCCGCCGTTCGTCGCAGATGTTACTGAGCTGCTCACGCACGGCGAGTGTGAGATCACGCTTGATGCGGATAGCTTTGCGTCGGCGTGCCTGCGCATCACGCGGCCTGCAGGAAATTCGTTGGAATCACCAATAGATGTTATGTAAGAGAGGAGCTACACATATAATGGATGTATATTCCGTGCTGACCCTTATCGCAGGGCTTGCTTTCTTCCTTTACGGTATGAACGTTATGTCGGGCGGACTCGAAAAGCTGTCCGGAGGCAGTCTCGAACGTATACTTGAACGCATGACTTCAAGCATGTGGCGAAGCATAGTCCTCGGAGCAGGAATCACTATTGCGATTCAGTCGTCCTCGGCAATGACGGTAATGCTTGTGGGACTTGTCAATTCTGGCATCATGAAGCTCGGTCAGACGATCGGTGTCATTATGGGCTCCAATATCGGCACGACCGTGACGACATGGATATTTACGTTGAACGACATTGACGGCAGCGGCAGTCTGATCGGTCTCATGAAGCCGGAAAATTTTTCGGCTGTCTTTGCTATCGTAGGCGTTTTCCTCATCATGATGTCGAAACGCAAACGCCGCCGCGATATAGGAACGATATTTATCGGCTTTGCCGTGCTGATGTTTGGTATGAAGCTGATGGGGGATTCTGTCAGCGGACTTGAGAACAGCCCCGCATTTACCGATCTCATGACGGCGTTCAAGAATCCGATAGTAGGTGTTCTTGCTTCGACCGCCGTGACAGGTATAATACAGAGCTCGGCAGCGTCTATCGGTATTTTGCAGACGCTCTCGCGCACCGGTGTGATATCTTACAGTATGGCGATCCCGCTCATTCTCGGAGCGAATATCGGAACATGCGCTACAGCACTGATATCCAGTATCGGAGTCAACAAAAACGCAAAGCGTGTTGCCGTGGTCCATACGCTGATCAAGATTATCGGTACGGTTATATTTATGCTGGTTCTGATGCTTCTCCCGATGGTCATCGACCTTGAGGGATTCCTCGGACGCGCGGTGGACAGCCGCGGAATAGCGGCTGTCCATACATTCTTCAACGTGTTTACCACAATAATAATGATTCCCTTTACGAAGCAGCTTGAACGGCTCGGAATGCTGCTCGTTCGAGACAAAGGTGAGAGCAGCGAGGAATTTACTCTCATTGATGACCGTCTTCTTAACACACCGGCATTTGCAATATCCGAATGTTGCCGCGTAGCGCAGCGTATGTCGCGCCTTGCCGAGAAATCGGCACTGGAATCGCTCGCAATGTACGAAAAGTATGACAGCGCAAAGGCCGGTGAGCTCAGAGAACGAGAGGATGAGATAGATATTCTTGAGGATAAGCTCGGCTCATTCCTTGTCAAGGTATCCGGACTGGACCTCACTGAGAAGGAAGCGGACAGCGTGACCAATCTTTTGACGTCTATCGGTGATTTTGAGCGCATCGGCGACCACGCCGTAAACATTCTGAACGGTGCTGAGGAACTTATCGAAAAATCGAGCGGCTTCTCTAAAACGGCTATGAAAGATATGGAGGTCATAAAAGGCGCGATAGCAGAGATACTGTCCATTACCTGCGAAGCATTTGAAAGCGGCAGCGTCTCGACAGCTGTGCGTGTTGAACCGCTTGAGGAGGTCATAGACCGACTCGTTGCCGACGCAAAACACAGACATATAGAGCGCCTGAAGTCCGGAAAATGTACTATTGAGGTCGGATTCATTCTATCCGATATATTGACGAACTGTGAGCGCATCGGAGATCACTGTTCAAATATTGCAGGTGCTCTCATAGAGCTTGACAGCCATACTCTGGACGTTCATCAGTATCTGAATGATGTGAAAAGCCACGGCACACCTCAGTATGAGGAGGACCTGCGCCACTTTGAAGATAAATACACATTCGGAAACGATAACGTCTGATTCTGCACGAAAATTCCCCGGGTGTATGTGCACTGAAATGCGTCGGATCATAGTCGAATCTGCAATTACTCTGTAAAAAAAATATTCAAAGCTATTGCATTTTAACTTAGGTTATGATATAATAACTCTTGCTGAGTTTGTAATCAAATGACATCATATAGATGGAGGTGTATTCAGATGGCAAAATGCTCTGTGTGCGGAAAGGGCGTTACATTCGGTCAGAATGTTTCCCACTCAAACCGTAAGACGAACAGAATGTGGAAACCCAACATCCGCCGTGTCAAGGCTGTTGTTGACGGAACACACAAGACCGTTTATGTTTGCTCACGTTGCCTGCGTTCGGGCAAGGTAACAAGAGTGTAAATTTTATCGCTCTTAAGAGTCATATCCGAACTCCCCGTTTTGGGGAGTTTTTGACTTTTATGCGCTCATTTTAGGAGTTGAAATGGAAAGGTATATCGCGCTTGTGTCCGCTGCTGCAGATTTTGTGCCGAGCCTTCGGGAGCGCTTTGATGTTATACTGCTGCCGCCGTACGGTAAGCTGCAAACCCCTGTCGCGTCACACCCAGATATGCTGATATTTGCTGTCGGAAATACCTTGATTGCCCCGCGTGACTATGTGTCGGAGAACTCTGCGATATTCCGCAAAGCAGAGCGGATGGGAAAACTGCGGGTGGTGGGCGGCACGTGCGGATTGCGCTCGGAGTATCCGTTTGATATAGCGTACAATGTGCTTGTATGCGGAGATGCGGCACTGTCATTGCGTGCGCATACAGCCCCGGAAATTCTCTCTGAGCTCATGGCACGCGGCATCAGACATATAGACGTGAGGCAGGGTTACGCCGCTTGTTCGAGTCTTGTTGTAAACGGAGGAATGGTGACTGCGGATCCTTCCGTAGCTGATGCTGCCGATGCTGTCGGAATCGATGTCCTCAGAATTTCGCCCGGAGGAATCCGCCTTGACGGCTACAGCTGCGGATTCATCGGAGGGGCTTCGGCTGTGCTCGGAAATGAGGTGTATTTCTTTGGCGATCCGCTTTTGCATCCAGACGGGGAGGTGATTCTCGGGTTTATCGAAAGGCACGGTGCATCTGCGGTAAAACTCGGCGGCGGAGGACTCTGTGATTTCGGAGGCATCAGATTTATAAGGATTTCCGACGACTGAACGTGGTCTCAGGCGGTTGTCTGCCAGTTTGCAGCAGAATTTTTCGTCTATACAGTTTAGACGGAATCACGGCAGAATAATCTTTCCGAGGCTTTTCAAAGTCACTCGGAATAGATGCGACGAGGTCTTATCTGCGCCTGCCGATATTTTGCGATGTCAGAGGTAAAGCTGCTTTGCGGGAGGAAATCTTTATAGGTTTTGTCACCGCTTCAAATTTAATATACAAAGAGAAGTGCTCATATCTCGGATATGAGCACTTCTGCTTTTCCTTCGATCACCGTTTTTCCTGCACCGGCAGGTATGAAAAAGCTGTCTCCGGGGGACACCTCCGCAGAGCATCCGCCGCAAGATACGGTTGTTCGCTCTGCTGCCGTAAAGAGCAGGGAATTAAATGAACTTCGGTCCGTGTCAAACACAACAGCACTTTCGGCGCTTGTCTTCAAGAGGCTCACTCTGAAATAGCTGCAATTGCATAAAACCTCGGTGTTTTGCGGCGCACTGCGCCGTCCGGTGCGGCCGTCAAACTGCAAAGTTTCGATTTCGCCGGATGTGTAAAATTTCGTGACATCGAGCGCCTTGTCTATATGGAGACGGCGCTTTGACCCGTCAGGCT
>CAKSEM010000111.1 GCA_934446485.1 uncultured Eubacteriales bacterium
GAGTTGTAATCCTAAAAAGCAGAAGTGCTGCTTTCTACGTAAATAGTATACCACATAATCGTAAAAATGCAATATCTATGATGAAAACTTTCGGGTGAATTTTGTGTTTTCCTTCAGCAACGGATGATTGGGTGCCGAATATGCAGTTTTGCAAAGGAATTACTTGATTTCGAGCTGTAAAGTTGGTATAATATTATATGATTTACGCTGCCTGATGTAATATTGCGGCAGACCGATTGGAGAATATCTGTAAATGAGTGATAGCATCGATAAGCAGGGGCATATCCGAAATTTTTCGATCATAGCGCATATCGACCACGGCAAATCGACTCTTGCCGACCGAATACTTGAGTACTCGGACTGTGTCGCGAAGCGTGATATGGAGGATCAGCTCCTTGATAATATGGATCTTGAACGCGAGCGCGGCATAACAATCAAGGCGCGTGCCGTGCGGATCGACTACCGCGCACCGGACGGAGAGGTGTACTATCTGAACCTAATTGATACCCCCGGACACGTGGACTTCAATTATGAGGTTTCGCGCTCGCTCAATGCGTGTGAGGGGGCGCTGCTCGTTGTAGATGCAACGCAGGGCATTGAGGCACAGACACTTGCCAATGCATATCTTGCAGTTGATGCGGATCTTGAGATAGTGCCGGTTATAAATAAGATAGACCTTCCGTCGGCTGACGTTGAGCGTGTGAGGGGCGAGATAGAAGATGTTATAGGAATTCCCGCCGACGGATGTCCGGCGGTCTCGGCTAAGACCGGTCTGAATATTGCTGATGTCATGGATGCAATAATCCGCGATGTTCCGCCGCCGTCCGGCGACCCGACAGCACCGCTGAAGTGTCTTATATTCGATTCTGTATACAACAGCTATCTGGGGGTCGTTGTATATATCCGTGTGTTTGACGGGGTTCTGCGTGCAGGTGACACGGTACGTCTTATGAGTACGGGACTCGATTTTGAGACGGTGGAGGTCGGCGTTCTCGACCCGTTCGGACTGCATCCTACGGGGGAGCTTGTTGCGGGTGAGGTCGGATATTTTACGGCATCCATAAAGAGCGTCGGCGATACCAGGGTCGGTGATACCGTTACTCTTGCCGAAAATCCGGCATCGGAGGCCCTTCCGGGATTCAAGAAGGTTCAGTCCATGGTCTTTGCCGGGATCTATCCGGCGGACGGATCAAAGTACAACGAGACGAAGGATGCGCTTGAAAAGCTGCGCCTTAATGATGCTGCTTTCACATTTGAACCCGAGACGAGTATTGCACTCGGATTCGGCTTCCGCTGCGGCTTCCTCGGACTTCTCCATATGGAGATAATCGAGGAGCGGCTTGAGAGGGAATTTAACCTGGATCTCATTACTACGGCTCCGAGCGTTGTGTATAAGATAATCAAAAAGAACGGCGAGACTGTGTTTATCGACAATCCGACGAACTATCCGTCACCGGATGAGATAGAGGTTGCGATGGAGCCGTTCGTTTCGGCATCGCTTATTACGCCGTCCGAATTTGTCGGAGGGCTTATGGATCTGTGCCAGGATCGCCGCGGAGAGTTTATCGACATGAAATATATCGATACAGAACGTGTGGAGCTCCATTATAAGCTGCCGCTCAACGAGATAATATACGACTTTTTTGATGCCCTGAAAAGCCGCAGCAAGGGGTATGCGTCTCTTGACTATGAGCTTTCGGGCTATGAACCGAGTAACCTTGTTAAGATGGATTTTCTTTTGAACGGCGAGGTCGTTGACGCACTAACATTTATCGTTCACGCGGAAAAGGCTTATCAGAGGGCGCGCCGCATTGCCGAAAAGCTAAAGGAAAATATCCCGCGTCAGCTCTTTGAGATTCCGATCCAAGCGGCGATCGGTTCAAAGGTGATCGCCAGAGAGACGGTCAAGGCACTTCGTAAGGATGTCCTTGCAAAGTGCTACGGCGGCGACATTACCCGAAAGAAGAAGCTGCTCGAGAAGCAGAAGGAGGGTAAGAAGAAGATGCGTCAGCTCGGAAGTGTGCAGATATCCCCCGAGGCGTTTATGGCAGTTCTCAAACTTGGCGACGATTGACGGTCACCGCAAATTTAGTAACATCGAAAGGCAGAATAATGCGACTTGATTTCTTGGAAAAGAGGCGGCTCGGACTATACGTACACGTCCCGTTTTGCAGATCAAAGTGCGCCTATTGCGATTTTAACTCTTTTGTGCCGGGGAGCGGTGAGCTCATGTCACGATACGTTTCGGCGCTTATCGAACATATGAAGGTCTACCGCGACGGCACACGCGACTACTCGCCTGACACGGTATTTATCGGCGGCGGTACGCCGACAGCGCTTCCGCAGGAAGAGCTTGTGCGACTCATACGCGGAATAAGGCGCCGATTCGATATAACGAAGAAAGCTGAGTTTACGGTTGAAGCAAACCCCGCAACCGTTACTCCGAAACTGCTGCGGTCACTGCGCAGACTCGGTGTTAACCGCCTTAGTTTCGGACTCCAATCGGCAGACAACCGTGAGCTGCGTGCACTTTCGCGTATACATACACGCCAGCAGTTTCTCGAATCTTACCGCATGGCACGCGAGGCGAAATTCGATAATATCAATATAGATCTGATGTACGGCATACCGTATCAAACTTACGATTCGCTCATGAAAACGCTTGCTTTCGTGACGCGGCTCGGTCCGGAGCACATATCGCTTTACAATCTGAAGATCGAGCCGGGTACGCCGTTCTTTGAGAATCAGAGGGAAGTGCGGGCGGTTTCGGCCGATGAGGATACAGAATACGCCATGTACACATCGGCAATCGAATTTCTTGCCTCGCGCGGATATATTCAATATGAGATATCCAACTTTGCAAGACCGGGATTCAGGTGCATGCACAATCTGAAATACTGGAACTGCGAAGAATATCTCGGATTCGGTGTTTCGGCACATTCGTACTTTAACGGGAACCGATTTGCTTTTATTCCGGATATAATGCAGTACATGGAGTCGATTGAAAATATTGACTCAAATATTCCGATAACGACGGAGAATGAACACCTGGAAACGCGTGAACGTATGGGGGAGTACATTATGCTTCGTCTGCGCCTTGCCGATGGGATCGACCCGCGCGAATTTGCCGTAAGATTCGGAGTGTCATTTGAAAACATTTACGGGGGCAGGCTCACCAAATATATGAAGTCGGGATTCGTTAAACGTACCGATTCCGGCGCTTATGCTTTGACGCCTGCGGGAATGCTTGTGTCAAATTATATCCTTTCGGATATACTTGAATTTGAGGATCTCGGCTCGTATATGGGGAATTTCTGACATTTGTCTGAATACGGTGCGCAAAGCACGGTAATAATGGATATCACGATATGTGATATCCGTTATTTTTTTCGGAGGATTGTGAGGTGTACTATGAAACTGAAACTGCTCGTCTGCTCGGCTGCATCCGTTCTTATTGTGTCACTTCTCTTCGGCATACTGCCGATTCGCGGAGAGGAGTCGGTTTACGAAAATACCGTAAGGCTTCACGTAAAGGCGGCATCCGACAGTGAAGAGGATCAAAGACTGAAGCTTCTGGTACGTGATGAGGTTCTGAGTATCCTCAACTCCAGCCTTGCGGGAGTGACCGACAGAGATGAGGCATGCCGCATCATTTCCGCGTCGGCGGAGGAAATCCGTCTTGCATCAGAGTGTGTCCTGAGCAAAGCGGGGTGTGACGATTCGGTTAAGGTTACTCTGACCGATGAAGACTATCCCGAGCGCGTGTACGATGATTTCTCTCTTCCTGCCGGGCAGTACCGTTCTTTGAGAGTCACATTAGGAGAAGGCGACGGACACAATTGGTGGTGCATACTGTTTCCGTCAGTCTGCGCTGCAGATGCGGTGAGTGCAGAGGAAGATTATATCGACGCCGGGTTCACGGCTGAGCAGTATCGCATGATCGAGCGCGGCAGCGGCAGACGCTATAAGGTCAGATTCAGGATCCTTGAGGTTCTGTCCGAGCTTTTCGGAAACCGAAGCTGACGCGGAAAATATCAGACGAAAACTTGACAACAACATAGCGCGGATATATAATTATATGTTAGAGAATAAGCGCTGCGGACACCCGGCAGAACCGGTCCGCCGCAGGACTTTTTGAAGAAAGGATTTATACATCATGAGTGAAAATATTGAACACGGCGGCATCAGCATTGAGCTTGAACACATATTTCCGATCATAAAGAAGTGGCTTTACTCCGAAAAGGAGATATTCCTTCGCGAGATCGTGTCGAATGCGAGCGATGCAGTGACGAAGCTTTCGCGTCTCGTCTCGCTCGGAGAGGCTAAAGAGATAGGCGAGGTGGACGGGAAAATTACCGTTTCTCTCAATCCCGATGCGCGTACGATCACAGTGACGGATAACGGTATCGGAATGACCGAGGAGGAGCTGCGCAACTACATATGTAAGATCGCGCTCTCCGGCGCCCTCGACTTTATACAGAAGTACGAGGGGGACGAGGATCCGTCGCAAAGCGGAATCATCGGTCATTTCGGCCTCGGTTTCTATTCGTCGTTTATGGTTAGTGATACCGTAGATATCATAACCCGTTCGTACACCGGTGCTCCGGCGGTCAAATGGACGTGCGGCGACGACGGACAGTTTGACATCATACCGGACTTCGACGGTGGCGACGATTACATCGGTGAGTACGGAACGGCTGTAGTAATGCACATAAACGAGGAGGGTGAAGAGTTTCTTTCGCCGTACCGCCTGCGCGATGTTTTGACAAAATACTGCGCATTCATGCCGGTTGATATTTACTTTGAAGACCTTGCGCATAAGGAAGAAGAAAAAACTGACGGAGAGAATGACGAGCCGGCTGCTCCTACACCCGTGAATGACAGCCATCCGCTTTGGTTGAAGAATCCGTCCGACTGTACCGACGACGAGTACCGCGATTTCTACAGAAAGGTATTCCATGATTATAAGGAGCCGCTGTTCCATATACACCTGAAGGCTGACTATCCTCTCAATTTCAAGGGAATTCTCTATTTTCCGAAGATCACGAGCGAGTATGAGAGTCTTGAAGGTCAGGTGAAGCTGTACTATAACCAGGTGTTCGTTGCTGACAATATAAAAGAAGTTATTCCTGAGTATCTGCTGATGCTAAAGGGCGTTCTCGACTGCCCGGAGC
>CAKSEM010000112.1 GCA_934446485.1 uncultured Eubacteriales bacterium
TCCCCGCAGGCAGCACTAACGACTTTGCAACAACACTCAATATATCCAAGGATATGCGGCGTGCCGCACTCGATGTTGCGGAGGGCGTGCCGCGCACTATCGACATCGGACAGTTCGGCGACAGATATTTCACTTACGTTGCCTCGTTCGGCGCATTTACAAAAACGTCTTACTCAACTCCGCAGGATATTAAGAATGCGCTCGGACACCTTGCCTATATACTCCAGGGAATATGTGATATTCCATCAATTCGCGCCGAACATGTAACAGTAACTACCGCCGAGCGTGAATACTCCGACGATTATATTTTCGGTGCAATTGCAAACAGCACCTCCGTCGGCGGAATAATATCATTTGACGAACGGCTTGTGACTATGAATGACGGCAAGTTTGAAATGCTGCTCGTTCGGCGTCCGAAGAATCTTCCCGAACTGAATCGCTGTATAAATGCACTTCTTACCCAAAACTACAATTGTGACATGATCGATTTCGGCACGCTGACGGCGGCTGAAATCACGACCGATAATCCGCTCACATGGTCGCTGGACGGCGAGCGAGCAGATACCGACGGAAAGGTCAAGGTCACCAATCTCAAAAACGCCGTAACCATGCTCCTGCCGCATTCGATATCTGATGCCCCCATACTTGAGGGCGACGTATCGAACTGATTTTCGTACATAGAAATCGCAACGGAGGCTACCGTAATGCCAAAAATCAAAAAGCGGATCGGCGAAAACATCCCGTCCCGTCGTGTGCTGATCGTCAACACGGTTCTCGATGTCCTCGTGATCGCCATACTGATACGTTCGATTATACTTCGCAACTTTGATAACGCATTCGTATGCCTTCTGACACTGCTTCTCTTCGGCGTGCCGCGTTTTGTAACGCGAACGCTGCGGATCCGTCTTCCGGAAACTCTCGAAATCATCGTACTGTTCTTTATCTTCGGTGCCGAAATACTCGGAGAGCTCGGAAATTACTACCAGAACTTTCCTCACTGGGATATACTTCTCCATACAACGTGGGGATTTCTCTGTGCAGCACTCGGATTCTCACTTGTCGATATTTTGAACCGAACTGAAAGAATCCGACTGAACCTCTCTCCGCTGTTCGTTGCAATCGTAGCCTTTTGCTTTTCCATGACCATCGGCGTTCTGTGGGAATTTTTTGAATTCGGAGCCGATAGGATCTTCATGACGGATATGCAAAAGGACACGGTTATAAATGCAATCAGCACGACCGTTCCGGAAATTGCGGGAAACGGAGGAAAGGCAACCGTCATACGCGATATTTCCTCAGTTGCCGTAAACGGAAACACACTGCCGATCGACGGCTATCTTGACATAGGTCTGTATGATACGATCGAAGATATGTTTGTCAACTTTATCGGAGCAGTAGTTTTCAGCGTGATAGGCTACTTCTATATTAAACACCGCCGCGACGGCAGCACCGCAGGCAAATTTGCCGAGCGGTTCATTCCTGTGGTCTCTGATGATGAGAACACCGAAATTGCTCAGTCCGCCGATAATGCATCCGCTGATGATGACAACAGTAATTAAGGCTGCACACAGCCAATGTGCGATAAATCGCCACACAAAAAGCTCTGTGGCAGGAGTCACTTCGTAAGGATGCAGCCTCCTTCGGCTTTTGTAATCAGCCGGAAGATTGGATTGTAGATAAAATCAATCAAAATGATCTCGGTTGTTAAAACAGATGATTGCCTGCTCGGCTTTGCCCACCGTACTTGCCGTTTGTGCGACCATATTCGGCGTAGGGGTTGCCGGTCCTCTTACGGTGTGCCTTGTCTCTGGATTGTTAATACGTCGGTATTTGCAAGGAAACGATGAGATATTCCAAATCAGGAAATAAAATTCCGTAAATATAAATCGCGAGGAATACGCAAATGGACAGTCATTATCTCATTTTGCTTGCCATGCTCCTTCTTGTGATTGTCCAACAGGTAACACAGCGAAGAAGAATGGCTGCGGCCAGGCATATTTTGAACCAAAAAATGCAGAACAAGGGGAATGGTGTTATGAAAGAGCTGGCAAAACGGTTTATCTGAGAAGAGTGTATAGTTTACACGATTACTTCAAATGACGTCAGCGTACAGGGAGTGATAAAAGAAATTGATGACGGCGGTATGGTCATCGAAAAGAAGTCGGGCGAACTGGAGATTATCAATCTGGATTTCATCACACGTATTCGGCAGTATCCGAGAAAGAAAAACGGGAAGAAAAAGAGCATCATATTGGGCTAAACATACTACTCGGCAGCAATCCGAAATTTAATTGGTGTTTTGCGTTCTGCTCGTCGTCGATCTGCAATAGCGCGGAATAGTCAAAGACGTAATTTAAATATCAAAAACATTAAGTGCCTCACTGTTCCGGACATATTTTGTCTTTAACAGCGAGGCACTTGCAGCTATTCTTCTGTCATCACTTCCCCGCCGCAATTTTTGCAGCAGTGAACGTATTCTCAAGAAGCATGGTTATCGTCATTGGACCGACCCCTCCGGGAACCGGCGTAATATAAGATGCCACGGGTTCAACCGAGTCAAATTGTACGTCGCCGCAGAGCTTACCGTCATCACGTCGGTTCATGCCGACATCAATAACTACGGCGCCCGGCTTTACCATATCCCCGATTACAAATTCAGCGCGTCCGATCGCAACCACCAGAATGTCAGCACGACGCGTCACATCGGCAAGTGAGGCAGTCTTGGAGTGGCATACTGTCACGGTGCCGTTTGCATGAAGAAGGAGCATTGCCATCGGCTTCCCGACGATATTGCTGCGTCCCACGACGACACACTCACGTCCCGTAACATCTATGTTTTCATATTCCAGGAGCTTCATAATTCCTGCCGGTGTGCACGGAAGAAAGCTGTAGTCGCCGCGCATTATATGTCCTGTATTGACAACGTGAAAAGCATCCACATCCTTTTCCGGCGGAATCGCCGCAAGAACCTTCTTTTCGTCAAGGTGCGCGGGAAGCGGCAGCTGAACCAAAATCCCGTGTATACCTGAGTCGGCGGCAAGCTCATCTATTTTCGCAAGCAGTGTTGCCTCATCGGTATCGGCAGGCAGCTCGTACACGTCCGATCTGAAACCGGCTTCTATGCAAGCCCGATGCTTATTTCTGACATACACGCGCGATGCCGGATCATCCCCGACTATTATCACTGCAAGGCCCGGTGTGATTCCGGTCTCGCTTGAAAAGCGTTCTGCGCGCGCGCGGATATCCTCTCTCACTTCGGCAGCTATCCTGCGACCGTCAATTATTCTTGCCATCTGTAGTTTCTCCGTTGTCAGTGCCAGCTGATACTTTTCCCGCATCGTCGGCTAAATCTGCCGCAGGTGTATTGAGTCCTGCGTTCTCGCCGCAGCTTATAGTTTTCGATGGATCGCCGTCGGAATCGTTTTTCGGAATGTCTTCATCACTGTTCGTCTCATTTAAAGCTGCATCTGACGATTCACCGTCGGTGCAGCAAGAGTCCTCTTGCAGTTCTGGCACGGCGCCGTCGAGCGCTGCGGCGCAGGACTTCCGTCTCATACGAAACATTGTAATTGTCAGAGCGACACCTACAACGAAAGTAACAAACCCGACAAGCTGTGATATTCTGATCGGACCTGCCATGAGGCTGTCAGTACGCAGTCCTTCGATGAGCATACGTCCGAATCCGTACCAAGCCATGTAGAAGAAGAATATCTGCCCGTCAAACTTCTTTTTCCGATAGAGAATATTTGCAACGATAAATCCTACAAGGTTCCAGAGCGATTCATAAAGAAATGTCGGATGAACATACTGCTCGGATGTCCAAATGCCGAGTTCCGCATTTTCAAAGTTGCTTTCAAGTATACCCATGCGCCACGGAAGTGCGGTCTCTGTACCGTGAGCCTCGGCATTGACAAAGTTGCCCCACCTGCCGATGATCTGCCCGATCATAACCGCAGGAGACACCACATCGAGCATTTTGAGGAGCGACAGCTTTTTATGTCTGCACACAAGTACAATCGTCAAGAATCCGGCAATGAGCCCGCCGTAAATTGCAAGCCCGCCTTCCCACACTGCAACGACATTACGCAGCGTACCGACGATATCCCCCCACACACCGCGACCGGTAACGAGGTACTGATCGAAGTCAAACGCAACATAATACAGCCTTGCGCCGATTATTCCGAATATTACAAGAAAGAATGCAAGATCGATTATGTCGTCGATTTTGATTCCCTCTGTCTTTGCCCTGAAAAGTGAATATACAACGGCAAGAATAAGACCTAAGCATATGATGATTCCGTACCATGCGACAGGGCGTCCGAAAACGGTAAACGCAGTTTTTGAAATACGGAACGGCTCGATGCCGAGCCCTGGGAACGAGAGATAAGTCATACAGCACACCCTCCGTTAAACCGATATATCAATCACAGTTTTCCCAGTTGTGATAGATATTCTGAACATCGTCACAATCTTCAAGATGCTCAATCAGAAGATTCATATTTTTGATATCATCCTCGTTTTCGAGCGTCACGTAATTTGAAGCGAGCTTATCTTCCTCCGCGCTCTCGATAGTGTACCCGGCAGACTCAAGTGCGTCGCGGACGGCACCGAGGTCAGATTTTTCGGTCAGAATCTCAAACATCTGGTCATCAGCCGAAAAATCGGCAGCACCCGCTTCAAGCGCAGCTTCCATCAAAGAATCTTCGTCTATGCTGTCATCCCGAAGAATGATAATAACACCGCGATCCTCAAACATGTAGCTGACACATCCCGACTGTCCGAGTTTTCCGCCGTACTTATCAAAGAAGTGCCGAACATCGGATGCCGTACGGTTGCGATTATCGGTTGCAGTCTCGACGATCACGGCAATACCTGACGGACCGTAGCCCTCGTAAAGTATCTCCTCGTACGCAACACTGTCGGCTGACGATGCCTTTTTGATCGCGCGTTCAATATTGTCATTCGGTACATTATTTGCCTTTGCCTTGGCAATAAGATCCTTCAGCTTGCTGTTGTTATCGGGATTTCCTCCGCCTTCGCGAACAGCGATAGCAATCTCTTTCCCTATTTTCGTAAAGACCTTCGCCTTCTGAGCATCAGTCTTCTCCTTCTTGT
>CAKSEM010000113.1 GCA_934446485.1 uncultured Eubacteriales bacterium
CGCGTTCTGCGATAAAATTAAAAATGCATTGGGTAAAACCCGAGGTCGGAGATGATGCGCCTTTCGTGGCATATAACAATAAAGGTCAGCCAATCGGATTCTCGCGGAGAGCATATGACGTAATCCGACGGTGTGATTACTGAGCAGCAGTGTAATGTGCTTGGAATTGACATCATGTTGCTGACGAACGACCGACAGAAGGGATTAGAGGAACTGAAAATGCGCTACCATCAGGATTAGGACTCAGGTCTTGCCTGGGAAATATCAGGAGCATTTAGTTTGAACAATGAATAGAGGACCCTATGAGTGAATTTCATATCCACGGCGATAACATTATCGAATGTGAGCGCATAGTTGACTACATCAAGGTGTGTCTCAAAGATGCTTCGACCTCCTATTCTTTTCATTCGCCAGCCTGTGTTCAGGTATCTCTTGAAGGCAAATACCTAGGAACACTTAGGCATTTTGAACTGATACTGTTCCCGGGCTTTAACAAAACTTCGCTTTCAAGGTGGAGCGCTGATATATACAGCCCAATTAAAGAGGCTGGCGGCTTTCTTGACGAAACGCCCGATGCGGTCGTGACGTATGTGGAAAACAACACGGAAGAAATACTGTTTGCAGTTGAATTCTGTAGTGCCTTGCAGGCGGGAAATCAGGCTTGGCAGAGAAGTGGCAGGGCGGCTTCGACAGCGAGAAGTGGATGTCCATATCTGTATATTGTTGATTTTCTCAAATACGAGCTTGATAGCAACTCTCGCGAAAGGAAGAATGTCAGGTATCCAAATCCCGCGATTCCTTATAGCTACATAAACTATTCCTTTGAGAGCGGAATTTTCTGCTCTCAAGTTTATGTGAAAGCGGAAGAATTCCAACCCTCTCTCGATCCTAGGCTTAAGGACTTTGACCATGAGAATTTTGCTGACGAAGAATTGTCTGAATTCATCGTCAGGAAAATGTTATTTCTGAGCACGACAGAAATCGAAGAAGCGCTTCTTAGGAAATGCTACAACGTTGTCAGATTTCTCTCAAAAGGATCTAATATAAACAAAATTTTTAGCGAAAGGGATTGGCAGAGAATATTCGAAAGCAAAGAAGATGTAGTAGAGTACGCAGTTGTTCACTCGTCATTCTCTTGCTCAAAAAGCATTGCTCAAAAATCGGCGGCTACTGCAACGGTGGTTCCCTTTAAGGATCTCGTAAAAAAGTACAGTAAGGGCATAGGCTCTCAAGATCTTCCTATGGGTGTTATTCCAGTGGACAAAATGGTTTCTTTTGTTGCTGAACTTAGATCGATTTATCCTTCACTAAAAGATGCAATTGACTCCATCGATACCAGCAAAGATTTGGTTATCGCGTTAATCAAAGGGTTTAAGCCTCGAGGAGATGACAATCGTCCAGATAGAGGACTCTTGCCTTTAATATCAATGCTCGGTTCATCGGGTCATCAGATTATGACGTTCCTTTACGGTCCGATTATTAAAGCTAACTTGGATTTGCTGCTCTCTGACCCCGTAAGTTTATCCAACAGGAATGGTCTTTGGAGGTCAATTCTCGCGCTTAGCGATTTTATATTGCTTGATGCCCCCATACTCTCACGAAATAAGTCAAGTGTTACAAAGCTACTTGATAGCAGAACCTGCAAAATGGAGTTGTTGTCCTTCGAACCGAAAGACAGGTTGACTCTAGCCTCGATTGCCCCTGAACCTAGATGTATTCAGGAAGACGATGCTGACACTGCGCTACATGTACTGCTTGCCAAATCAGGTTCCGGAAATGGTTTGGAGTGTATGTGTAATCCTCCAGGAGGTGACTGGAGCGGAATGTCTATTTATGCGGAAAGATTTGAATACAGATGGCTGTCTCTTCCTAGGGTTAGCCATGGAGATGGAAAAAGACCCGACCATATTACCGAGTATTTTGATGTTGCCGAAAAACCCTTGCTTCTTGTCACTGAGTCAAAAGGAAGGGGATCTGATTTGGAGCCAAATGTCGGAAGCAGACTTATCTCTTACGTCGAATGGTTGATGGGGTTTGTTCCTAGCGTAAGAAGGTTTAGAACTTCTAGAGAATGGCATGTTCCGATTGAAAAAGTGTGTTCGTCCACGTATGAGTTTGTGTCAGCGGGTGCTTTTATTGCAAAAAACGATGACGATATTGATGCAATTAGGTCTACGAGTAGATGCGACATGCTCGTTGGCGTTTCTCCGGCTACGTCCAATAAGCAATGGGATGTTGTTCTATACACCTTTACAAAAACGGCATCTGCGCTTGCGGAGTATATAACCGTAACTGCAGATGCCGACTTATTTAATGTTCGGATTGAGAATCAGTAATTTAAATATAGGGCTTCATAGACTGCTTCCTTCTCTTTGTCTTGCAGTTTTTTAAATGCAGAATTTCCAGAGGGAAGCAGCTCTTTTCTTTTGAAGAGGTCTTCCGGAATGGGAGAATCGTACTCTATTTCTCCACGCTGACCATCGAATGAAAGCGCGAATGTAATCCCTTTTTGGTTCAACAGCTCGAGATACTCAAAAAAATCATCGTAATCAATGCCGCCGTAATATCGTCCTTTTGTGTTGAAATACGGTGGGTCTAGATAGATGAAATCACCCTTTTTTGCGGTACTAGTAGTCTCCCTGTAATCTGCGCAAATGAACGTAGTGGATGCGATTTTCTTTGACCAATCCATGATGATTGACTCCAAGGAATCAGGCTTGATACCTGGCCTGGTATGGTGTAGAGAATTGTTGAAATCGCCGTTTTTGTTGAATCGGATTAGGCCATTTACGCACGTTCTAGACAGGAACATTAGCGACTCGGGATCCTTATTTTTGTTGAAGTGGTCTCTAATCTCGTAGAAAACTTCGTATCCTTCGGATTGGAGCCTTGTCCAATCTGCTCTATAGGAGGCCGAAAGCTCTGCAGGGTTATTTTTTATCATGTTCCAAAGATCAATCAATGGTTCGCAAATATCGCCAGCGAATCCCGACGAAGGGGCGAACGCATAGAGCATCGAACCGCCACCGATAAACGGTTCGAAATATCGATCGAAATTGGGGGCTAATGACATAATCGCCGGAGCTTGAGAGCGTTTGCTACCGCTCCACTTGATCACTGGTTTCATATTCAAAATCCTTATTCGAACAGGGATGATTGCTCCGGAGATCGTTTAGTGATTCGCTCTTTCGTTATGGCATTGTTTATGCGCTTGTTGGCTATCTCTACATACTCCTTTTCAATCTCCAAGCCAATGTAATGCAAGCCGGCTTCTTTTGCTGCAAGACATTCGCTTCCGGCACCTGCAAAAGGAGTTAGCATAATATCGCCTGGTTTCGAGGAAAGACGAATCATTCGATCCAACACCTTTAGAGGTTTCTGCGTAGGATGTTTGCCATATTCGAGTTCACGCTTGGCTTTGTTGTTCGAAATGTCCCAAACGGTGCGCATTTGCTTTCCTTGTGCTTTAATTTGATCTCCTTCGAACACGCCGTCTTTGGAGTATTCGTAGTCAAAATAGTACTGGCGTTTTTTCCCACCAGAATGACACCACAAAATGGTTTCGTGACTTGCCGTTAGTCGTCGGCCTGAAAGATTTGGGAAGGCGTTTCTCTTAAACCAAATAACTTCATTGATAATCTCGGTCTCGGTCATTTGGAGCACGGTATTAATTATTCCCATATTATGATAGGTGCCAAAAATCCACATCGAACCAGTAGGTTTAAGTATTCGTTTTGCTTCGGAAATCCAGGCAAGCGAGAACTTCCAGTAGTCCTCAAGGGGAAGAGAGTCCCAACTCTCCATAACCTTATTCCAGTTTCCGCCCATACCTTTTAAGGTCACACTGTTATCCCAAGTCCAATTTCCACCTTTAGATAGATTGTATGGCGGGTCGGCGATGATGAGATCTACGCTGTTATCTTCCATTAAGGCCATGCCTTGAATGCAGTCCATACAATATATGTTGTCCACGGAAATGGCATCAATATTCATACGATAATTCCTTTTGAATTGTTTTTAACTCCAATATTGTACTCAGTAGCCTTTGAGAATCACCTGACGTATCAACGATTAGGCGAAAAACAATACAGATACGCAGAGCTACCGGAGATCGGATGATGACGCGGACAGTAGGGTAACGATCTGAACCTGCGTCTCGAACATAAAAGCTGGTTTCACACGATTCGGTACCTAAGTAACATTTCTCTCGCAAGCATACCCAAATGAGAGCCATATATCCAATGGTGACCAATGCCGATATGTTTGTCGACGTCAGCACCTGACGCTTAGATTCGTTCGTATTCATTTCAGCAAATGAGTAGTTTCATCATCGTTTTAGAGCCGAGAAAGCGAAAGTAAGCCTACCTACCGCGTCGGATTAGCAGGGCGGTTGTCTTGGGGGCGAATCACGAGGAACGATCTTTCGCGCGGAAGAATCGCGGGTAGACCTAAGCCATTGGCTTCCGCAGGACCAGCCCGGTCGATATGGCTCCCGCAATGAGGGCGAGTGGTGCCAAGTGCCCTTAGTGCTCACGTGCAAGTCGATGAAGAAGCGGGGAACATCTCCGGTTGTGTCGCCGAGTCCGCATGCTGCTCCAAGCCCTCAGCGCAGCCTTGCCAACCCTCGAATCGACGCCACCTGTGGCAACGGCCGATGAAACCAAATCCCCGTCATGCAGGCAATCGTTCCGACTGCCTCGTTCAGTCCAATCGCCTTCGGCTCGAATACGCGCTCATAGCAGGCAGGCCATCCAACCATCCTGAGCTCATTGCGCAGACCTCCATGTTGGGACGCCCTCCTTAGCCTTCCTTGGCTCCGCCACACTCGCTCAGAACCAGGCTCTTCGGGCAAGGCGCGAAAAACTTTTGCTGCGCAAAACTCGGGCCCTAGCGGGTTTTCGCTTGGTTCCTTGCCCTCGGCCAGAACCTGAGCGGCTTCCGGATCACAAGGCAGGCCAAAGGGGCCGGCCACGAACAAACGGAGGTCATCATGAGCAATTTCGAACTTCAGGAGAAGGCAGTCAAGGCAGCCACCCGCTTCATCGAGC
>CAKSEM010000114.1 GCA_934446485.1 uncultured Eubacteriales bacterium
CGCAGCGAGCATACGGTCAACGAAATAAGCAAAATCCTCGGGACTGCCGAATCTCGCACTGGGCGCATAATAACCTGTGATCTGATATCCCCAAGAGCCGTCGAACGGGTGCTCCATAATCGGTAGAAGCTCTACATGAGTATATCCCATGTCAGAAAGATACGGTGCAAGCTGATCTGCTGTCTCGCGGTAGCCGAGATAATTCTCTCCTCCCGCAGTGCTCCTTCCCTCGCGAGTTCGCCACGATCCGAGGTGCATCTCGTATATGTTGATCGGCGACGGGCAGAAGTGACCTCTATCAGACCTGATAATCGCTCTTCTGTGCTCCATCCATCCGCCGTCATGCCACGTATATCCGAGTTCGTCCGAGACAACGGATGCCGTATGTCCGAGAGTCTCGGAGGCTCTTGCATACGGATCCGCCTTGAGGTACGTTTTCCCGTCGCGACCGGTAACCGAATATTTGTACTTCATTCCGATAAAACCAGAGTGCGATCTAAGCGTCAGTTCCCAAACTCCGCCGTCACTGACCCTCTCCATGGACCGTGCGATATCCCAACCGGTCATATCGCTCACAAGCCCGACCGAAACAGCATTCGGTGCCCACACGCGAAAAGTGCACAAACACTCATCCCCGACACTCGATATATGCGCGCCGAGATAACGGTATGCCGTAAAATTGGTTCCCTGATGGAACAGATACACCTGATAGTTTTCCGATTCGGATCGATCCATATGCAGTCACCTCCGATTCTGTCCGACGGCACAAGCGCCGCCCGAAATATCATTATTCACCTACTTGAGTATATTATAGTACAACTGTGATCCCGAATCAACGGAAACTGCAAAATTTTGTGCCGCGTTTATGTTAATTCTGTGAAAACCGGCGGGTATAATCTCGCGATACGGCACAGCGCCAAACGACTTAGCCATATACACGACGGCAGACATTCAAAAACGCACGGATATCAACCACAGCCTCATAAGATCTATCCTCTGCAGCGCCGCATAAGTGTACCCGGTTCTCGCATAAGTACCCGGGTTTATATTAAATAACCCGATTTGTATCTACAGTTTTTCAGTCGTTCGCCACTGCTCCTACGCCGTCGCTTCAGATAAGAGTGCGATCCGTTCGCAAAAAACAGCCTGACGGCGCGCATCAGAGATGCATAAACGTCAGGCGTTCTAGTCTGTCATCAGGCGGCAGAAAGAAACGCCACGGATTTGTGACGTCTTCTCCCGCATAATCG
Organism: uncultured Eubacteriales bacterium; assembly: GCA_934446485.1. GTDB lineage: Bacteria > Bacillota > Clostridia > Oscillospirales > CAG-272 > RUG11130. Next base: position 1,251 of record CAKSEM010000114.1, read on the forward strand.
ATATTTATGCGCCGTCCCGTCAGAATTTCGGATGGCTTATATCCACAGTCGGATATAAATATCCGATCTCCGTCAAGCGGCTCGGTATCATACGAGCGATCGATACCCATGGCACGGCATAGTCTGCCCGGACCGTCGGCTGTATGTATCGCCGCACTGCGCCCGCTGCCGCGTCGCTCACGCATAATATTTATCCCGAGCAAGGGGATGATGCCGCGGATAAGTACCGCATGCGGAATATCCGAGCGGTTCACAACGACATTCATGCAGGAATACATCCCGTATATCAGATAGACATAAGCATGTCCGCCATCCATGTACATGGTTTCGGTACGGCGCGTCCGTCTGCCGCCGAAGGCATGAGACGCGCGATCGGTCACACCCATATAAGCCTCTGTCTCGCTTATAATGCCTGCCGTCAAAGCTCTGTCCGACTGTGTTACGAGCACACAGCCGAGAAGCCTGCGTGCTGCATCCACAGCATCACATTCACGGTAAAAAGACATAGGCAGCTTTGATGCAAGATCCATTCCCACCTCCGGTAATATCGCGAAATAGGCCACTGAACTAATCTAAAGGAAACTGCTCACAGCACACTGCCGCAGCACCGTTTTACATAATGCAGGTGCGTATTTGCCGATCGCATCAACGCGTCAGTCGTACGACCTTACTACGCCTATCACTCTACCGAGTATCATAAGGCTGTCTACGATGATCGGATCCATCGTTTTGTTCTGCGGCTGCAGACGATAGTGTCCGCGCTCACGATAGAATGTCTTGACCGTCGCCTCATCCTCAATAAGAGCCACAACTATCTCACCGTTCTCAGCCGCGGGAGTCTTTTCAACTATTACTATGTCCCCGTCAAGGATCCCGGCATCTATCATACTCGTTCCGGTAACACGCAGCGCAAAAAGCTGTCGTCCGAGCAGCTTGCCTCCGAAAGGATATGTAACATATCCCTCCCTGTTTTCTTCCGCGAGGATCGGAAGCCCCGCCGTGACACGACCGAGGATCGGCACCAGCACGTGCGGTGTCGGGTTCGAGCCGGACACGAGCGAATCCACCCTCAGCGTTCTGCTCTTCCCGTTTTCCTTCTGAATATATCCCTTACGCTCAAGCTTTTCGAGATACGTGTGCACAGTCGATGTACTCTTGATCCCGAGATCGCGCCGTATATCTCTGATGGACGGAGAGTATCCGTTGTGCGAAATATTCTCCTTGATGTAGTCGAGGATCATTTGTTCTTTATCACTTAACGTCGTCATATAGCACTTGCCTTTCCTGCAGCCGTCGCGCCGATACTGGCGGGCGAGCATCCAACTCTTCTGATATTCTCGTGACAACTTACCGACTGTATTATAGCACAAACACGGCACAAATGTAAACACATGTTCGATTATTTACAGATTGTTCAAATCATTTGTTCTGCGCACGGACGATTGACAAGGTGTAGCATCCGTGATAGAATCAATAAAAAATTACCGTTTGAAGGGATGTTGCAATAATGCTTTGCGAATATTCTATCCTGCCGCCGGAATATTCTATCCTGCCGCCGGAATATTCTGTCCTGCTGCCGGTCAGATTTGACGAATCGCCCGATCACCTTGATGCCGCCCTCAAAAGTGTACTCGGGCAGACAGTTCCGGCAAAAGAGATCATTGTAATAATTGATGGTGATCCGTCCGAAGCTCTGATGCGGCTCACCGACGCATATTCGGACCGCAGCGAAATTCGCACGGTGGTAATCCCGAAAAAACAAAGTCTCGGCGCTGTCCTGAATGTCGGGCTCACTTATGTTGATACGCCGCTTATAATGCGTATGGACTCCGACGACATATCCTTGCCGTACCGCGCCGAAATTTTGCTTGGGATGTTCGCATCATCCGACGACAGAGAATCACCTGCCGCAGTCGGCACACAAATCGAGGAGTTTTCGGAGGACGGCGAGGGTGCCGTGCGCTGTGTCCCGCTGGCTCACGCTGAAATAGTAAAGACCGCCAAGCACCGTAACCCCATGAACCATGTGACTGTAATGCTGCGGGCGGACGCACTGCGTGCTGTCGGCGGTTATCCCGAGATCCCGGGTTTTGAAGATTATTGCCTTTGGGGGCGACTGATTGCCGCCGGATACCGTCTTGAAAATCACTGCAATATAACCGTGCGCGTGCGAACGGACGGATTTTGTCGCAGACGCGGCGGCATACAGTATTTCAAGCATACGATAGAAGCTGAGCGTTATCTGCACAGGCTCGGGATCGTATCATCGGCTGCGAAAGCTGTAAACCTTGTCTCGAGATTTGTGCTTGAGGTAATGGCTCCTCCGTCGCTCAGAGGCCTGATATACCGCCGATTTTTGAGGTGGAAGCCCCACTGACGGTCTGCACGAAAAATGACCGTTTACCCTTGACTTCGGACGCAGCTCATGGTACAATATCCCTCACTGTGCCGCGGCACAGTATCAAAGATACGGCAGATCCATATAATGTATTATGGCAGCGGCTTCCGATCACACCTCAGAAAGGCACGGTCAACATATGTCGAAAAATTACAAGAGCACGCTCTGGGCGTGCTATCTCGGATACATCACGCAGGCGATAACCGTAAATCTTGCAACGCTCTTTTTCGTCATTTTCCGCAAGGATTTCGGCATAACCTATACCGAACTCGGCAGCATAGTCCTCATAACATTCGTTATTCAGATCATTGTAGATGCGTCCATGATGAAGCTGACATATGTGATCGGATACCGAACCTCGGCAATACTGGCTCACGTGTTTTCGCTGGTCGGGCTCGTGCTTCTCGGCATCCTGCCGCGGATAATGCAGCCGTTTTGCGGTCTCTTGATATCAATACTGTTCTATTCCGTCGGCGGCGGAATGACTGAGGTAATAATCAGCCCGATAGTCGATTCGCTCCCGGGGGACGCAAAAGCGTCCGGCATGTGCCTTCTTCACTCATTCTATTCGTGGGGACAGGTCGCGGTTGTTCTCATTACTACCGTACTGCTAAAGCTCGTCGGTGAAGGACTGTGGTACATCATACCGCCCGTCTGGGCTGTGATTCCGCTCTTTAACATATTTATGTTTTCTCGGGTTCCGCTCGTTGATATACCTCCCGAAGAATCCGGATCGCGCATCACCTCCTACCTCCGCACTCCGCTCATATACGGTGCCATAATACTTATGATATGCGGCGGTGCCTCCGAAATGGCAATGTCTCAGTGGGCATCTCTCTTTGCCGAAAGCGGACTCGGCGTAACAAAGATAGTCGGAGATCTCCTCGGTCCGTGCCTGTTCGCCGTAAATATGGGGATCGGCAGAACCGTATACGGAATCTGCGGCAAGCGCATCAACATGAAAGCTGCCCTCTTCTCGTGCAGCATTTTCACGCTTACCTGCTATATGCTGACGGTGTTTTCCGGCTCTGCCGTACTGTCGCTCATCGGATGCTCGCTGTGCGGACTCGGTGTATCGCTGATGTGGCCCGGAGTCCTAAGCATGACATCTTCCGAATACGGCACAATGACGAGTCCTGCTCTCTTCGCCTTTCTCGCACTTGCAGGCGACATCGGATGCTCGCTCGGTCCGTGGATCACAGGTAAAGTATCTGATGTATATATCGCTGCCGGCACCGCCGCATCGTCCGGCGGTGCAATACGCACAGGGCTTCTTGCAGCATCTATATTTCCGGCACTCATGGTTGCGGTTTCGTTCATATTCCTCATTTGCAAACGACGTACGGAGGATCTCAAATAATATATTCTCGGTAATTTCACTTCCGGCAGGATC
>CAKSEM010000115.1 GCA_934446485.1 uncultured Eubacteriales bacterium
TACCGGACGATCTCCTCAGTGAAGCCGTCGAAACGATACGCGCGGTCTGCGCGGAAAAATCCAAATGACTGAAAGGATAACCACCTTATGAACAGCTTATCGGGACGGAGCTTTCTCCGACTTCTTGACTACACCCCCGAAGAGATACTCTACCTTATCGACCTTGCAGCAGACCTCAAATCGAAGAAGAAGACGGGGATCCCTCACAGACTGTGCGAGGGACGCAGCATAGCGCTCATATTTGAAAAAACGAGCACACGCACACGCTGCGCATTTGAGGTTGCGGCGGCGGACCTCGGTATGCATCCTGTGTACCTCGATCCCGCAGGCTCACAGATAGGAAAGAAGGAGAGCATACGCGACACTGAACGCGTACTCGGACGTATGTTCGACGGAATCGAATACCGCGGATTCGGGCAGGAGATCGTTGAGGAGCTGTCACGCTACGCGGGAGTACCCGTTTGGAACGGTCTCACGAACGAATTCCACCCGACCCAGATACTCGCCGATCTTCTGACGGCACGCGAGCATTTCGGACACCTCGACGGGCTGCGTCTCGTTTATATGGGAGATGCCCGCTATAATATGGGAAACTCACTTATGGTAGGCTGTGCAAAGATGGGTATGCACTACGTCGCGTGTGCTCCCGAAAAGTATCAGCCGTCACCTGAGCTTGTGGCGGAGTGCCGTAAGATCGCCGCCGAAACCGGAGGATCCGTCACGCTGTCGGACGATCCGAAAGCTTCCGCAATAGGTGCCGATATAATATATACCGATGTGTGGGTCTCAATGGGCGAGCCTGATGAAGTTTGGCGCGAGAGGATCGACGAGCTCTCCCCATACCGTGTGACTGACGAACTGATGAATATTGCGGGAAGCGGCTGCCGCTTTATGCACTGCCTGCCTGCGTTCCACGATCTGGAAACCAAGGTTGGCTACTCGATCTACGAAAAGTTCGGAATAGACTGCATGGAAGTTACCGATTCCGTATTTGAGAGCGAGCGCTCGATCGTCTTTGACGAAGCCGAGAACCGAATGCACACGATTAAAGCCGTCATGGCAGCGACACTCACCTGAGACGTGCCGCACAAAAAGGAGACTATATGGCATACTTGATCCTTGGAAACGGGATGCACTTTGAGGGAGAACGAATAGGTGCTGCCGGCAAGTGCATCGGCGAGCTCGTATTTACGACCGGAATGACCGGCTATCTCGAAACTCTGACCGATCCGAGTTACGCCGGGCAGATAGTAATACAGACCTTCCCCCTGATCGGGAACTACGGTACGATCCCTGAAGATTTTGAGGGTGTGAGCGCTCTGCGCGGCTACGTCGTCCGCGAGTGTTGCAGCTATCCGTCAAACTTCCGCTCGAAGGGCGACCTCTCGTCATATCTGGCAGAGCAAGGCATATGCGGCATATGCGGTGTCGATACTCGTGAGCTCACACGAATCATTCGCGAAGAAGGCGTGATGAATGCTATGATATGCGATGAGCTGCCGTCCGATATTTCGGACATCCGGTCATATTCCGTAACCGATGCCGTTCGATCGGTGAGCTGCAATGAGCCCTCAGTTTACCCGGCAGACGGAGACATACTGCACCGCGTCGTACTCATAGATTACGGCGCTAAGCGGAATCTAATAAGGAGTCTCACACAGCGCGGATGTGAAGTAACTGCCGTCCCTCACGACACGCGCGCCGCTGATATACTTTCGCTCGCACCGGACGGTGTTATGCTCTCAAACGGTCCCGGAGATCCCGCAGAAAACACTGCGGAAATATCGGAGATACGCTCGCTCATCGGGCGTGTTCCCATATTCGGAATATGTCTCGGGCATCAGCTTACCGCCCTTGCCATGGGTGCACGCACAATCAAGCTGAAGTACGGCCATCGCGGTGCAAATCAGCCGGTCTCCGAAACGTCGGGAAAGAGAACTTATATCACAAGCCAAAACCACGGCTACGCTGTAGATTCCGCCACTCTCGGAAATGTCGGCCGTGTCTCCTATGTAAACGCAAACGACGGCAGCTGTGAGGGGATCGACTACCCCGCATACCGCTGTTTTACAGTGCAGTTTCACCCGGAAGCGTGCGCCGGTCCGCACGACACGTCGTTCCTTTTCGACCGGTTTATCGCCATGATGGAGGAGAATAAAGATGCCTAAGGATACAACTGTCAGAAAGGTTCTCGTCATCGGTTCGGGACCGATCGTGATCGGACAAGCCGCAGAATTCGATTATGCAGGAGCTCAGGCGTGCCGCGTACTCCGCGAAGAGGGGATCGACACCGTGCTCGTGAATTCAAATCCCGCGACAATTATGACCGACAAGTCTATGGCAGACGAAATATATCTCGAACCGCTGAGTGCCCGTACTGTGGCACGCATCATCGAACGCGAGCGTCCGGACGGGCTTCTTGCCGGGCTCGGGGGACAGACGGGGCTTACGATCGCAATGCAGTTATCCCGCGACGGTACGCTTGACCGTTTCGGAGTCAGGCTGCTCGGATCCGACATATCCGCCATTGAAACGGCGGAGGACCGCGAGCTGTTCCGTGAGCTTATGAAACGGATCGGGCAGCCGGTCGTCCCGTCGGAAACCGCCGAGGATGTAGAGAGCGCACTTGAAATCGCAGATTCTATCGGATACCCGGTGATCGTCCGTCCGGCATACACGCTCGGCGGCTCCGGCGGCGGCATTGCCTACTGCCGAGATGATCTTTCGGCGATTGCCGAAGTTGGGCTTGAAATGTCACCCATCACACAGATACTCGTTGAACGGTGTATCTCCGGATGGAAAGAGATCGAATTCGAAACCATGCGCGACGCGAGCGGTAATGCAATAGCCGTCTGCTCTATGGAAAACGTCGATCCCGTCGGAATTCATACGGGCGATTCCATAGTTGCAGCACCTGCACTCACACTGTCAGACCGCGAGTATCAGATGCTCCGCAGCGCATCTCTCGAGATGATCTCTAAGATCGGAATAGTCGGCGGCTGCAACTGCCAATTTGCCCTGAATCCCGACAGCTTTGAATACGCAGTGATCGAGGTCAATCCGCGCGTGTCACGGTCTTCAGCGCTTGCCTCAAAGGCGACCGGGTACCCGATAGCCAAGCTCACGACGAAGATTGCCCTCGGATATACGCTCGATGAAATAAAGAACGATATCACAGGCAAGACCTGCGCCTGCTTTGAACCGACGCTCGACTACGTAGTGGTCAAATTCCCGAAGTGGCCTTTCGACAAATTTGCGGGCTCCGACCGCACACTCGGTACACAGATGAAGGCGACGGGCGAGGTTATGTCTATCGCCGCGAGCTTTGAAGCTGCGCTGATGAAAGCAGTTCGCGGCGCAGAGATCGGCGCAGACACGCTGAATATGCCGCCGCTCTCGGACGCCCCTGTCACGGACAGACTCCGCGAACAGAATGACCGCAGAATATTCACGGTATTTGAGGCTCTGAAGTCGGGTGTCGGCATTGAAAAAGTACACGAGATCACAAGGATCGACCGATTCTTTCTTGCAAAGCTGCAGCATCTCGCAGATTTTGAACTTCACCTTGAGTCCGACGGGCTCCGTGACGGGGACTATCCGAAAGCAAAACGTCTCGGATATACCGACGAAGCGATCCGCCGTATTTCGGGTGTCGAAGCCCTGCCCGATGTGCCGGCGTCATACAAAATGGTCGACACATGTGCTGCAGAATTCGCCGCCGAAACTCCGTACTTCTACTCCACTTACGACACGGCGTGCGAATCCCGTGCGCTCCACCGCAGCGGACGTCCCGTAGTGCTCGTCATCGGCTCGGGACCCATTCGTATCGGTCAAGGGATCGAATTTGATTACAGCTCTGTCAGATGCGTGCGCACTCTGCGTGAACTCGGCTACGATGTCGTCATAGCGAACAACAATCCCGAAACGGTTTCCACTGACTACGACACTGCCGACAGGCTCTATTTTGAGCCGCTCTGTCCGGAGGACGTCATGAACATCATCCGAGCCGAGAATCCTATCGGTGTCGTTGTAGCCTTCGGCGGGCAGACCGCCATCCGCCTTACGGGGTATCTCGACCGAATGGGAATACCGATCCTCGGAACATCGGCTGACGGGATCGACCTTGCCGAGGACCGCGCACGTTTCGACGCACTGCTTGAATCATTCGGAATCCGCCGCCCCCGCGGTGTCGGAGTGCGCACGGCAGAGGAAGCACTCTCCGCAGCAGCCTCCCTCGGATATCCAGTGCTTCTGCGCCCGTCATACGTCATCGGCGGGCAGAACATGACGATATCACACTCCGACGCAGATACGCTCGCCTATATGCAGAGGATCCTGAGCGGCGGAATCGACAACCCCGTCCTCGTTGATAAATATATGCCCGGAACCGAGCTGGAGGTCGATGTAATATCTGACGGATCTCACGTCCTGATACCCGGCATCATGGAGCATATCGAACGGGCAGGCGTCCACAGCGGCGATTCGATCGCCGTTTATCCGCCGTACAATCTTGACGACCGTTACCTCGGCAGGATCTGTGAGTGCTCGGAGAAGCTCGCTCTGGCGCTCGGCACCAAGGGACTGGTCAACATTCAGTATCTCATATATGAGGGTGAGCTGTACGTCATTGAAGTAAATCCGCGTGCGTCACGCACCGTGCCGTACATAAGCAAGGTCACGGGAGTTCCAATGGTCGATCTCGCCTCGCGCGTAATGCTGGGCGCAGATCTCTCCGAACTCGGATACGGCACGGGGCTGTATCGGACTCCTCCGTACTTCGCCGTCAAGGTTCCGGTCTTCTCATTTGAGAAGCTCGGCGACGCAAACTCAATTCTCGGTCCCGAGATGAAATCCACCGGAGAAGTGCTCGGAATAGGAAAAACGACCTCGGAAGCGCTGTTCAAGGGGTTGACTGCGGCAGGATTCAAGGTTCCGTC